>NZ_JBFAXX010000008.1:0-163224 GCF_040680995.1 Kitasatospora sp. NPDC051914 | reverse complement strand
CCGGCGCCTGGCCGGTGTGCTCGGTCAAGGCCGGCCTGACCAAGTAGGACCCGCACCCGCACTGCTGCGAACGCCGCGGCCCCACACCCGGCCCGGCCCCCGCGCACCGCAACGGCCCGTTCCCCCACGAGGGGAACGGGCCGTCCGCACGCCCGGCTCAGCCCAGGGTGTAGTGGAAGGCGTAGGTGTGGTTGCCCTCGTCGTCGATCCGGATGTCGAGCCGGCCGGTGATCCCCGCCAGCTCCTCCGTACCGGTGCCCGGCACCACCGCGACCACCAGCCGCTCGCCGCCGCTGCCCGGCGCGCAGTGCTGCAGCACGAAGCTGCCCTTGCGGCCGTCGAGCTCACCCGTGTACCGCTCGAAAGCCGTGTACGCGGCGGGTCGGCCCTCGCCGTCCGCGGCGCTGATCATGTGCACCGTGCTGGTGCCCGCCAGCGCACCCCGGAAGGTCTTGGTCAGCCTCACCCGGGCCAGCGTCGCGCCGGGCAGCTCGTCGACCACCTCGGGCTCCCAGCCGTCCACCGTGAACGCGCCCTCGGCCTGCCTGTCCATCGCCGTCCCCTCGTCGTCGCGGATCGCCTGCGGCCAGCCTGGCACGCCGCACCGACAACGGACCGCCGACAGACCGTCGGCCCGGCGTACGGCATCAGCCCGCGAGCGCCCGCACCGCCGCCGCGAGCCGGGCCGGGGCCTGCGGGTCGTACTGCAGGAAGAGCCGCGGCTCGGTCAGCTCCAGCTCGATCAGCAGCGGTGCACCGTCCTCGTCGCGCACCAGATCCACCCGGGCGTACAGCAGCTCCGAGCGCTCGGGCACGGCCGCCAGCACCTGCTCGGCCACCGCCAGCTGATCGGCGTCCGGCTCCCTGGCCTCGTCCGCGAACCGGCCGGCCGGCCCGGAGAGCATCGGCCCGCGGCGCACCGCATGGCTGAACCCGCCGCCCAGGAAGACCAGCGAGGTCTCGCCCTCGCCGTCCACCGCCGGCAGGTAGGGCTGCACCATCGCCGTCCGGCCGGCCGCGGTCAGGCTCTCGGCGTGGGCGGCGGCGGCTGCCCGGTCGGTGGTCCGCACGGTGTCCCGGGCCCCGGACGACACGGTCGGCTTCACCACCAGCTCCGGCCACGGCGCCGTTCCGCCGTCCAGGCGCCCGCCCGGTGCGACCCACGCCGTCGGCACCACCGGTACCCCGGCCCCGGCGAGCTCGCGCAGATACGTCTTGTCGGTGTTGCGCTCCAGCACCGGCACCGGATTGCAGAGCCGGGTCAGCTCCGCCGTCCGCCGCGCCCAGTCCAGGAACTCCGCCCGGCGCCCGATGTAGTCCCAGGTGCTGCGCACCACCGCCACGTCGTACCGCGACCACTCGGCCGCCGGGTCGTCCCACACCACCCGCTCGGCAGCCAGCCCCTGCCCGGCGAAGGCGGCCAGCGCCACCTCCGCCTCCATGTCCGGAGCCTCCCGGCTGGTCACGTACGCCACGGCAGGGGCGGGTGTCGCGGTCATGCTGGTGCATCTCCTCCGGTAGGCCGACCGAACGGTTCGTCGTACGAGCACCCTAGGCGCAGGCGTCAACGGCCGGCCTTCGGCCGGGAGGTGCCCCCACGCGCCCCTTGTGGTGCTCCAACTGCTTTGTGCGCGCGAGTCGGCGCGCCGCCCGGACGGCAGCAGTGCCGCCCGCCCGGTGCCGGCCGCGCTGCGGGCGGTGGCCTCGTACTACGCCTGACCGCGCCGTGCCCGACCGCCCGGCCCGGCCCGACCGACGAGGTCGGCGAGCAGGGTGCGGCCCTCCGGCCAGTCGCCGAGGCCGGAGTCGCTGTTGATGTGCCCGAGGGCGCCGGCCCCGACGAACTGCGAGCCCCAGGCGGCGGCGAAGGCGGCCGCCCGCTCGATCGTGCACCAGGGGTCGTCGCTGCTGGCCACCACGGTGCTGGGGAAGGGCAGCGGCTGCAGCGGGACGGGCCGGAAGCCGTACAGCTCGGGGACCTCGGCGGTGTCGATGTCGGCCGGGGCGACGAGCAGGGCGCCGAGCACCCCGGCGGTGTCGGTGCGGCCGGCGGCCCAGTGCGCCACCGTGATGCAGCCGAGGCTGTGCGCGACGAGGACGACGGGTCGGCCGGCGGCGGCGACCGCCCGGTCGAGCCCGGCGACCCAGTCCGCGAGCTGCGGCTCGTCCCAGTCGGCCTGCTGCACCCGGACGAAGCCGGGGTCGGCGGCCTCCCACCGGCTCTGCCAGTGCTCGGGGCCGGAGTTCTGGTAGCCGGGCAGGACGAGGTGGACGGGTGCGTCGGACACGGGCGGCTCCTTCGGCTGACTGACCGGGCGGTTCGGACGCGGCGGTGGTGGTGGAGCGGCGTCAGCCGGCGGGCGGCAGGACCTCTTCGACCGAGCTGGTCCCGGCGCCGGGCCGGGACTCCCAGCGCCAGGTCTCGTCGAGGCGCAGCCGTCCGTCGCCGAGCCGGGAGACGGTACTGACGCAGTGTCCGCTGCTGGTCTCGCCGTCCCGGTTGAGCTGGACGTACCGGAAGTCGAGGGTGTCGCCGGCGCGGGTGCCGACCAGGTGGCCGTGCACGATGTCGCCGCCCTGGTACGAGGCCCAGACGCGCCCCTCCTGCTCGCGGTAGGCGAAGCTGGTCGCGGCGTCGACCTCGCCGTGCTCGGCGCGGCCGGTGGGCGAGAAGACCAGGCCGTCGAGGGATGGCAACATGGGGCGGCGCTCCTTCCGTGCGGAGCGCACAGTCGATCACGGCGGCCGCGGGGGCTGCCATCCGTTTCCGGATACTGGGACGGCTGTCTCGCTGCGCGGAAGCCCGGCAGGTCGGTCCGGGCGAGTGGGCCGGACTCAGAGGTAGTCGTCGAGCAGGGCGAGCGTGAAGCCCTGCTGTTCGACGGTGCGCAGCACCAGCCGCAGCATGTCCGTCATCGTCCCGTTCCACTCCCCGGGCCCGCGGAAGTGGGTGAGGATGATGTCGCCGGGGTGCAGCACCCGGTCCGCCTGGCGGTACTCCATGCGGTCGGGGAAGGCCTCCTCGTTCCACAGCGGGACGGCGCGGATGCCGCACTCCTTGGCGGCCCGCAGGGTGTCGTCGGTGTACTCGCCGTAGGGCGGGCGGAAGAGCGGCGGCCTGCTGCCGGTCTCGCGGTCGATCTCGTCCTGCTGGCCGCAGATCTCGGCGCGCTGCTCGGCGGCGGTGAGCTTGCGCATGTCCCGGTGGTTGAGGGTGTGGTTGCCGGCGGTGGCCCGGCCGTCGGCGGTGAGGCCGCGGAAGTAGCCCCAGTCGGAGCGGGCGAGGTAGCCGGAGAGGAACGTGCTGTAGCGGATGCCGAGTTCGGCGGTCATCCGGGCGAACTCCGGGTCCTTCTCGGCGCCGTCGTCGATGGTCAGGAAGACGACGCGGTCCTCGGTCGGGACGCGCCGGACGACGGGCGGCAGGCCGTCCCGCAGGGTGACCCCCGGCTGTCCGGCGGCGAGCACGGGGCGCTGCCCGGGCGGGGGAGGGGCGGCGGCGGGCAGCCGGTCGAGGTGCCAGCGCTCGGCCATGGCGCGGGCCTGGCGTTCGGCCGCCGCGCGGGCGGCCACCACCGGGTCGACCTGGTGCTGCTCGGCGAGGAAGGGGGTCGGTTCCGGGGCGTCCGGCGGCAGGGCGGCGGCAGAGGCCGGGGCTGCGGCGGTGACCGGGGGAGCGACGGGCCGGGCGGGGGGAGCGGTGCAGGCCGTCAGGACGAGACCGAGGCCGGCCCCGACTATTGACCCGACTATTGACCCGACTATGTGGCGACTACCTGATGATCTGATCTGCATACCGGCGGATGATCCCCGGACGGCTCGCACGCCAACCGCCGGCCCCGACCGTGTCCCGCGGACGGCCCAGCGACGGAGTGTCAGGCCGGGGGCTGCACATCCCCCGTGGTAGTGCTCCGCCCGCCGGGCCGGCCCGGCAGGTCCCCGGGCGGGATGCCCGGATGGTGGCCGCCGCTCCGGCCCTCGGCCGTCGTCCCGGACGGGCCGTCGTCGAAGGCGATCCGGGAGACGATCCGGTACCGGTCCCCGCGGTACACCGAGTGCACGTACTCCACCGGCCGGCCGCCCGCGTCACTGGTCAGCCGCTCGAACAGCAGCGCCGGCGACAGCACCGGCACCCCCAGCAGCCGGGACTCGCTCTCGTTGGTGACGGTGGGCTCGATCGACTGCACCGCCTCGCGGACGCGGACGCCGTGCCGCTCGCGCAGCAGGTCGTAGAAGTCGCCCGACTCCATGTCGGCCGGCTGCAGACCGGGCACCAGCGCGGCCGGCACGTGCAGGTGCTCGATGGCCATCGGCTCGCCGTCGACCAGCCGCAGCCGGGCGATCCGGGTCAGCTTCGCCGCGGGGGAGATCCGCAGCCGCCGGCCGAGCCGCGCCCCGGCGGGCACGGTCTCGAACTCCAGCACCCGCCCGGCCCAGCTGCCCGCCGCCCGCGGCACGCTGAAGGCGCTGCCCTCGGAGGCCATCGCCATCTCCTGGACGACCTTCTCCGGCGCCACGAACATGCCGCGCCCGTGCTCGCGGACCAGCAGACCGGTCGCCACCAGCTCGTCCACCGCCGCACGCAGCGTCGGCCGGGACACCCCGAGCTCCTCGCACAGCACCCGCTCGGACGGGATCGGCTCACCGGGGCTCCGGGCCTCCACCAGATCCCGCAGATGGTCGCGCACCCGCGTCCGCTTCACCGCGCCCCTCGGTCTCTCGCCCGACATGGCAGCTCCCTCGTCCCGAAACTGACCAGTACCTTACCAATACGGCGCCGCCGGGATCAGGAGATGCGGGCGGGCGCCCATGTGGGTCCTCGCGCCACGTTGCGCTCCTTCCGATCAGCCCGCTCCCCTGCAGATGCAAGACCGGGCGGGAAGCCGACCCCGGCTCCGTCGGTGGGCCGACCCGCGGGCATCGTGGCACCGGCCGGGGCGGGGCAAATCGGGTTGCCACCGGGCGGTCCGGCCGGATAGGAAGCCTGAATGCTTAGAGGCAGCACGGTCGGGCTCAGGGCCCGGCACGAGGACGACATTCCGATCCTGCGGACCGAGCTCTACGACGACGTGGTCAACGCCTCGCGCGCCGAAGGCAGGCCCTGGCGGCCGATGACGCCCGGTTCGAAGGACCCGCGGCTCGTGGTGGACGACACGAACGAGGGGCTCGTCCAGTTCTCCGTGGTGGAGCTGGACGGCGGCGCGCTGGTCGGCACCGCGACGCTGTGGGGCATCGACACCCACCACCGGTCCGCGCACATCGGACTGGGCCTGCTGCCGTCCGCCCGCGGCAAGGGCTACGGCACCGACGTGGTCGCGGTGCTCTGCCACTACGGCTTCGTGGTGCGCAGCCTGCAGCGCCTGCAGATCGAGACGCTGGCGGACAACACCGCGATGCTGCGCTCCGCCGAACGCAACGGCTTCGTCCGCGAGGGCGTGCTGCGCTCCTCGGCCTGGGTGATGGGCGAGTTCCTGGACGAGGTGCTGCTCGGGCTCCTCGTCCGCGACTGGAAGCCGGAGCCGAAGCCCTAGGGTGCCGCCGGGCCCGGCCGCTCCGGGGCGACACCGGGCCGCGCTCCGGGACGACACTGTGGCCCCCGCCCTCCGTGGCGGGGGCCACCGCCCGGCCGGCGGTGCAGACGATCGCCGAACGGGCGGCTCGGCCGCCGGAGGCCCGCTCAGCGCTCCGCGACCACGACGTGGAACGTGACGGCCGCGAAGAAGGGCCCGCTCTCGAGGTGGTCGAGCCAGCGGGCGGCCCCGTCCTCGGTGAAGTACCCGGCGGTGACGGCCCGGCGGGTGCAGCGTTCCAGGCCGAGGATCAGGTCGGCGGCGCGGACGTCCCGGAAGACCGGGGTGACCGGGAGGACGGCCGCCACCGCGAAGCCGGCCTCCGCCGCCAGCCGCGGGAGCCGGCTGCCGATGCGGGCGTTGCGCACGGCCTGCTCGGTGACGTACCGGGTGTAGGCCTGCGACAGGTCGCCGTCCGGGTGGTCGACGGTCAGGGTGCCCCAGTCCGGCTCTCCCGTGACGAGCCGTCCGCCGGGCCGCAGCACCCGGCGGATCTCCGCGAGCGCCCGGCCCGGGTCGGCGACGTGCTGCAGCACCCGGTCGGTGCGGGCGCGGTCCGCGGCGCCGTCCGGCAGCGGCAGGTCGTGGAGGTCGCCGAGCCGGACCTCGACGGCGGGCTGCCCTGCCGTGCGCGCGGTCGCGGTGTCGACGGCGGCCCGGTCGTGGTCGACACCGATCACCCGCCCTGCCGGGCCCACCGCCCCGGCCAGTGCGCCGAGGTCCGTGCCGGGGCCGCAGCCGAGGTCCAGCACCGTCCCGCCGGGCCGGACGTCGAGCTCCTCGAGCATGCGCTGCTTGTAGGACCGCCCGAGATCCGTGGCGGCCACCCGGTCGAGGTAGGCGATCGGGTCGGGGGTGTCGGTCTCGAACACGGTGGAGGTCATGCCTGCCAGTCAATCAACTCCTCGCCGGCCGCGGGCCTACACCTCTTCCACCGCCGCCACTTGACGGGCCAACTGGTCTATGCCACTTTCTTTTACCAGTGGTGCTCCAGTCCGCAAGTGGTAAGTTCCCCGTCCCCCGAGGTGGCCCCGCCGTGATCATTCCGACGCCCCGCCGGATCGTCCCCGCGCCCGGCCGGTTCACGTTCGACCACGGTACGGCCGTGCACGCCGCAGGCCCGGCCGCGGCCGCCGCCGACCTGCTCCGCACCCTGCTCCGCCCGGCCACCGGGCTGCCGCTGCCGCCCTCCCCGGACGGCGCCGTGCTGCTCGCCGTCGACCCTGCGCTCACCGCCGAGCTCGGCCCCGAGGGCTACCGGCTCGCCGTCACCCCCGAGGCCGTCCGCCTGCACGCCGCCGCCACCGCCGGCCTGCTGCACGGCGTCCAGCGGCTGCGCCAACTGCTTCCCGCCGAGGCCCTGCTGGACCGTCCGGTGCCGGACGTCCGCTGGCAGCTGCCCTGTCTGACCGTCACCGACCGGCCCCGCTTCCCGTGGCGCGGCCTGATGCTCGACGTCGCCCGGCACTTCCTGCCCGTCGCCCACCTGCACCGCACCGTCGACCTGCTCGCCCTGCACGGGCTGAACGTGCTGCACCTGCACCTGACGGACGACCAGGGCTGGCGGATGCCGGTCTACTCCTACCCGCGGCTCACCGCGGTCGGCTCCGTCCGGGCACGGACGATGACCGGCCGGGCCGGCAGCGGGAGCTTCGACGACCGCCCGCACGGCGGCGCGTACACCAAGGCCGAACTGCGCGGCCTCGTCCGTCACGCGGCCGAGCGCGGGGTCACCGTCGTCCCCGAGATCGAGATGCCCGGCCACGTCCGGGCCGCCCTCGCCGCCTACCCGCGGCTCGGAAACGTTCCGGGGCGGCAGCTCGACGTGTGGACGGAGTGGGGTGTCTGCGAGAACGTCCTCGGGGTGCACGACGAGGCACTGGCCTTCTGCACCGACGTGCTCGACGAGGTGATGGAGGTCTTCCCCTCGCCGTACGTGCACCTCGGCGGCGACGAGTGCCCCACCGCCGAGTGGGAGGCCGCCCCGTCCGCCCGGCGGCGCGCCGCCGAGCTGGGCCTCGCCTCGCCCAAGGAACTGCACGGCTGGTTCCTCGGCCGGATCGGCGCCCACCTGCTGGAGCGCGGCCGGCGGCCGGTCTGCTGGGCCGAGGACAGCAGCAGCCCCGGGCTGCCGCCCGAGTTCGCCGTGATGCCCTGGCGGGACGCCGACCACGGCCTCGACGCCGCCCTCCGCGGCCACGACATCGTGATGGCCCCCTACCGCGCCACCTACCTGGACTACCCCGCGTCCGACCGCCTTGACGAGCCGCTCGGCCAGGACGGCGCGGTGGTGGACCTGCAGGCCGTCCACGGGCTCGATCCGGCCCCCGCGCACTGGCCGGAGGAGGCCCGGGCCCGGGTCCTCGGCGCCCAGGCCCAGCTGTGGACCGAGTTCGTGCCCGACCCCGCGGAGGCCGACCGCCGGCTCTACCCGAGGCTCTGCGCCTTTGCCGAGCGCGCCTGGAACCCGGACACCGACTGGCCCGCCTTCGAGCACGCCCTCACCGGCCACCGCCCCCGACTGGCGGCCCTGGGCCTGCCGACGGCCTTCTGACCGGGCGTACCCGACCCGCCCGCTCACGCCGGCCCCGCCCACACCCCGCCCGCGGCCCCGCCGCCCCCGATCCGCACCACCCGCACGCTCCCTGCCCTGCACCCGGGTGCCGCGCTCCGCGGCACCGTCCCGCACCGCCCCACCGGAGAGAGGGATCACCGTGTCAGGAAAGCCCCGTCCCCCGCGCCGCCTGCGCACCGCGACGGCCGTCTGCGTCGCCGCCGGACTGGCGGGCGCCGCGCTGCTCACCGCGCCCGCCTCGGCCGCGACCGACGCGCTGAGCGTCCGCTACCGCACCAGCGCCACCGGTGCCACCGCCGACCAGTCCGAGCCCTGGCTGGAGGTCGTCAACACCGGCACCACCACCGTGCCGCTCGGCGAGATCAAGCTGCGCTACTACTTCAAGGCGGACGGCCCGAACACCGTCTACCGCTTCGCCTGCTCCTGGGCGGTCAAGGGCTGCGCCAACATCACCGGCACCTTCGGCACCCTCGCGAACCCGACCGCGACCGCCGACCGCTACCTGGAGATCGGCTTCACCGCCGGCGCAGGCTCGCTCGCCCCGGGCCAGAGCACCGGCGACATGCAGCTGCGGTTCTACCGTTCCGACTGGCAGACCCTCGTCCAGTCGGACGACTACTCCTTCGGCGCCGCGCAGACCTCCTACGCGAACTGGGACAAGGTCACCCTGCAGCGCTCCGGCACCCTGCTCTGGGGCACCGCCCCGGCCGGCAACACCCCGACCACGCCGCCGACCACGCCCCCCACGACCCCGCCCACCACGCCGCCCACCGACCCGAACGCACCGGCCCTGTTCGACGACTTCTCCTACACCTCCAGCAGCGACCCCCGGCTGCAGCAGAACGGCTGGACGGTGAAGTCCGGCCAGGGCGGCCCGGGCGTCCCCGGCGCCACCTGGTCCCCGGCGGACGTCACCTTCGCGAGCTCCGTGATGAACCTCCGGCTCACCACCGACGGCACCGCGGCGGGCACCAGGGAGACGGAGATCCAGACCACCGCCCGGAAGTTCAAGAACGGCACCTACGCGGCCCGGGTGAAGTTCGACGACACCCCGAGCGGCGGCCCCGACGGCGACCACGTCAACCAGACCTTCTTCGCCTTCACCCCGCTCGTCCGGCCGATGGACCCGGACTACAGCGAGCAGGACTTCGAGTACCTGCCGAACGGCGGCTGGGGCGAGCAGGGCAACATCATGTACTCCACGTCCTGGGAGACCTACAACCCGGACCCGTGGAACGCCGTCAACACCCACACCGAGAGCCGCACCTCCTTCAACGGCTGGCACGACCTCCAGATCACCATCGACTCCACCGCCATCACCTACTACATCGACGGCCGGGTGTTCGCGGTGCACGGCGAGCCCTACCTGCCCGAGACCCGGCAGTGGATCGACTTCAACCACTGGCTGATCGACCTCAACGGCCAGACCTCCAACACCCCGCGCTCCTACGACGAGCAGGTCGACTACGTGTACTTCGTCCAGGACCAGGTGCTCACCCCGGCCCAGGTCGCCGCCAAGGTCGCCGGCTACCGCGCGGCCGGTACCGCCTTCAACGACTCGGTGCCCGCCGGCTGATCCGCAACGGCTGCCGCGCCCGTCCGCCCGACCCCGGAGGGGCCTGCGCGGCCGGACGGCAAGGGCTCCGCTCCGACCGGCCCCGATCGGAGCGGAGCGGAGCCCCCGGCTCCGGTTGACACCTCCGGAGGTCCGGGACTAGGGATGAAGAATGCGCCTGGGCGTGCCGGCTGACGGCGATCCGGGGGCGGTGGCCGGGCATCCGGACGCCCCCGCAGACAGCCACGCCCCCGACCTCCAGCTGCCGCCCGGCAGCGCGGACCACGAACGTCCGCCGCCCGGCAGCGCGGACCGGCACGCCCCGGACGGCGCGGGCAGTGCCGCCACCGGGCCGCCCGGCCCGAGTCCGGGATCCGCACGCTCCGACACCGCGGCAGGCCTGTCCGGGCCGAACGGCCCACCCGGCCCGCCGCCCGTGCCGCCGTCGCCCGTGCCACCCGGCCCGTCCCCCGGCGCGGCCGTCGACCGCGACGCCGTCCGGAAACTCCTGGCCGAGGCGCTGACCAGGGCGGTCGCCGCCACCTCCGGCTACGGCGGACTGATCTACCTCCCGTCGCCCGACCACCGCTCGCTCGTGCTCAGCACCGTCGTCGGCGTTCCCCTGCCACTGCTCAGCGCCTTCCGGCGGATCGCCGTGATGGCCCCGCTCCCCGCCACCGAGGCCTACCGCACCGGCCGCACCATCGTCCTCGCCGACCCCGACGAGACCATGCGGCGCTTCCCCCGGCTCGCCGTCGGACTGCCCTACGCCTTCTCCTTCGCCGCCGCGCCGATCAGCACCCGTGACGACACGCTCGGCGTGCTGTGCGTGCTGTGGCCCGGCGCCGAGGCGGGCCTGCCCGCCGGGCTCCGCCGCCAGCTGCGCACCTCGGCCAACCGGATCGCCGCCGCCCTGGCCCCGTACGGCCACCTCGCCGCCGCCGAGGAGCCGACCGTCGTCCAGCTCCCGCCGCCGTCCGGCCCGGCCACCCGCGTCGGCATCTTCGACTGGGACATCCCCGGCAGCAGCCTCACCATCGACGACGAACTCGCCGGCATCCTCGGCATCGCCCCCGGCTCCTTCGACGGCCGCGCCGCCACCCTCGTCGACCGGCTCAACCGCGAGGACGTGCCGCTGCTGCGCGAGACCGTCCGCCGCGCCGCCCGGGAGGGCCTGCCGTTCGCCCGGCAGGTCAGGGTCAAGGACCCCCGCGGCGGCCACCGCACCCTCGAACTCCGCGGCCGCCGGGTCGCCGACGGCACCCACCTGGTGATCGTCGCCCTCGACGACTCCGCGGGCTCCGCCGCGGTCGCCGCCGTCGAGCGCCTGCGCGACGGCGTCTTCGCCCTCGACGCCGAGGGCATGGTCGTCTACGTCAACCGGACGGCCGAGATGTTCCTCCAGGCCAGACGGGACGAACTCCTGGGACGCCACCCGTGGGACGTGCTGTCCTGGCTCGGCGATCCCGCCTACGAGGACCGCTACCGGGCCGCGATGCTCTCCCGCCGCCCCACCGCCTTCCTCGCCTGCCGGCCCCCCGACCACTGGCTCGCCTTCTCGCTGTACCCCGACGCCCACGGCGTCACCGGCCGGATCGTCGCCGCCGCCGAGCCCACCGACCCGGCCGCCCGCAACGCCCTGCTGCACGAGGCCCCGCCGCCGGCCGCCCCCGCCACCCTCGGCGCCACCTACCACCTGCTCCAGCTCGCCAGCGCCCTCACCGAGGCGGTCACCGTCCAGGAGGTCTGCGACACCGTCCTCCAGCAGATCCTGCCCGGCTACGGCGGCCAGGAGCTGGCCCTCTACCTCGCCCAGAACGGCCGCATGCACCTCGTCGCGCAGAGCGGCTACCCGGAAGGCTTCCTCGACCGCTTCGAGGCCACCCCGATGGGCGCCCGGCTGCCCGGCGCCGAGACCCTCAGCGCCGGAAGCCCGCTGTTCTTCCAGACCTCGAACGAACTCCAGGCCGCCTACCCCGGCATCCCCCAGGACGAGATGCGGGCCTGGGCCTTCCTGCCGCTCATCGCCTCGGGCCACCCCGTCGGCAGTCTCATCCTCGGCTTCGAGCAGCCCCGCACCTTCACCCCCGAGGACCGCGTCCAGCTCACCGCCCTCGGCGGCCTGATCGCCCAGGCCCTGGAACGCGCCCGCCTCTACGACGCCGAGTTCACCCTCGCCCGCGGACTCCAGCAGGCCCTCCTCCCGCACCGGCTGCCCGCCGTGTCCGGCATCGCCATCACCGCCCGCTACCTCCCCGGCACCCGGGGCATGGAGATCGGCGGCGACTGGTACGACGTGATCGCCACCCCGCACGGCCTCTGCCTGGTCATCGGGGACGTCGAGGGCCACAACGTGGGCGCCGCCGCCACCATGGGCCAGCTGCGCAGCGCCGTCCGCGCCTTCGCCTCCGGCGGCAGCCCGCCGGCCGAGGTGCTCGTCCGCACCAACCACCTCCTCGTCGACCTCGATCCAGGTCTGCTCGCCAGCTGCTGCCTGATCCACCTCGACCCGACCGACGGCCGCGCCCACGGCGTCCGGGCCGGCCACCTGCCGCCGCTGCTGCGACGGCCCGACGGCCGCACCGAGGTCGTCGACCTGGAGGGCGGCCCGCTCCTCGGCGTCGACCGGTCGGCGCACTACCCGACCACCCGGCTGCACCTGCCGGTCGGCTCCGTCCTCGCCCTGTACACCGACGGACTGGTCGAGACCCCCTCCATCTCCATCGACCAGGGCATCGACGAACTGCGCAGCTCGCTCGCGCACGCCGGGCCCGTCCTGCCCGCCCTGCCGGGTGCACCCGACAGCGCCGGGTCCGCCGACGGGGCACGCACCCTCGACGACCTCGCCGACCGGCTGGTCGCACGGGCCAGCCGGACGGCGCAGCGGCTGGACGACATCGCGCTGCTGCTGATCCGCCGCGAGTGACCCGCCGGCGCCGGCCGGAGCAGCGACTTTGGTCGGAGCAGGTCGATACCGAGGATGGTGGCGGCCGCCCGGGGACGGACCGCTAGCCTCTGCCCGTGACCACGAGAACGACCGCGCTCCGCACCCCGGGGCCGCTCCTGGGGGCGCTCCTCCCGACAGCCCCGACCAGGGCGGACCTCCGGCCGAGGGCCCTGTTGCGCCGCGTCCTGCCGGGCCCCTGGGGCACGCTCAAGGTGGTCAGCGAGGGCGTGGCCGCGGTCGTCGTCGGCGGCCTCGGCGGTCTGATCCAGCTCGCCGACTCCGGCCCGGCCGGGGCGCTCGCCGCGGGGCTCGCCGGAGCCGTGCTGTGTCTGCTGCGGCGCGGCCTGCCCGGCACCGTCCTGGTGGTGACCGGCGCGGCGATCGGCGGGTACGGCGGCTTCCTCCCGCTGCTGGTCGCGGCCGGCTGGTCGGCCGGGTACCGGATCACCCGGCCGCTGCTGCTGACCGTCGCCTTCTGCACCGCCTTCACCGGTGTGCTGATCACCGCGCTGGGGCTGAACACCGACGGTCTGCCGGTCCGCGCCAACCTGGTGGTCTCCACGGTCGGCTTCCTGCTGCTGGCCGTCCTGCCCGCCGTCGTGGGCCGGTACCGCGCCCAGCGCCGGGCCCTGCTCAGTGCCCTGCAGGAGCGCAACGCGCAGCTCGTGCGCGAGCGGGTGATGATCGCCCACCAGGCCCGGCTGCGCGAGCGGCACCGGATCGCCCAGGACATGCACGACAGCCTCGGCCACCAACTCGCCCTGATATCCGTGCACACCGGCGCGCTGGAGGTCGACCGCACCCTCACCGCGCCGCAGCGGGAGGCGGTGGGCGTCCTCCGGCAGGCGGCGACCGGTGCCATGCGGGAGCTCCGCGAGGTGGTCGGCCTGCTCCGCGACGACACGCTGCCGGAGGCCGGCGGGGTGGAGGCCGTGGAGCGGCTCGCCGAGGCGTCCCGGGCGGCCGGCGCGAAGGTCGCCCTGGAACGGTCGGGCGAGCCCAGGCCGCTGCCGGCGGCCGCCGGCCACGCGGCGTACCGGATCGTCCAGGAGGGGCTGACCAACGCCCACAAGCACGCGCCGGGAGCTCCGATCTCCGTCGCCCTGCGGTACGAGCCGGACGCCCTGGTGGTGGAGGTGCACAACGGGCCCGCCCCGGAGACGGCCGACGGGGCCGTCCGCGGCGGCCAAGGCCTGACCGGCCTGCGCGAGCGGGCGAGGCTGCTCGGCGGCATGGTGCACGCGAGCCCCACCCCGGAGGGCGGGTTCCGGCTGGCCGGCGTGCTCCCGTACGACGGCGCCGGCCGGGGCGAGGGCGCCGCGGCGGGCGGGCCGTCCGACGAGCTGGACCTCGGCTTCCCGGTGGTGCTGCCGGAGCCGCTGCCGCGCCGCAGCCCGGCCCTGGGCTGCGCGATCGGGGCGGGCCTGGTGCTGCTGGCCTCCCTCGGCGCGCTGGTCTGGGCCGCCCTGACGTTCTTCCAGATGCTGGGGAACGCCACGCTGTCCAGGGAGACCTTCGACGGCCTGCGGGTCGGCACCTCGGAGCAGGAGGTCCGCAGCGTCCTGCCGCCCGGCAGCAGGATGATGACCGGTGAGTACCGCGACCAGGGCCCGCCGGTGCCGGCCGACGCCTCCTGCGCGTGGTTCATGTCGGACGAGGACAGCGCCTCGATCGAGACGGAGACCGTGCTCAGGCTGTGCTTCCGCGACGGCCGCCTGGTCGACAAGCAGCACTATCCTGCCAGGTGACGACCAGTGATGCCGCTCAGGAGGCCGCAGAAGTGATCAAGGTCCTCGTCGCCGACGACGAGCCGCTCATCCGGGCCGGCATCCGGATGATCCTGACCTCGGCGGACGACATCGACGTGGTGGCCGAGGCCGCCGACGGCCGCGAGGCCCTCGAGCTCGCCCGGGCCCACGCGGTGGACGTGGTGCTGCTGGACATCCAGATGCCGGTGATGGACGGTCTGACCGCGCTGGCCGAGCTGCCGCGGGCCGCCCCGGGCGCCCGGGCCCTCGTCCTCACCACCTTCGGCGAGCGGGAGAACGTGCTGCGCGCGATCGCCTCCGGCGGCGCCGGGTTCCTGCTCAAGGACACCGCGCCGGGCGAACTCATCCAGGCCGTCCGGGCCGCGGCCGGCGGCAACGCCTTCCTGTCGCCGGCCGCCACCCGGCACATCGTCGACAGCCTGGCGGCCGGCCCGGCCACCGCCCGCGGCGAGGCCGCCCGCCGCAGGCTGGCCGTCCTCACCGACCGGGAGCGCACGGTGGTCGACCTGCTCGGCGAGGGCCTCTCCAATGCGGACGCCGGGGCCCGGCTGCACATGAGCGAGGCCACGGTGAAGACGTACGTCAGCCGCATCCTGGCCAAGCTGGGGTGCGACAACCGCGTGCAGGCAGCCCTGCTCGCGCGCGACGCCGGGCTCTGACGTCGGGCTCTGACCTCGGGCTCCGACGCGGGCTCCGGCCGGGCCGGTCCGGCGGTCTGCTCAGGCCTGCGGCTGGAGCACCCCGGAGAGCCGGGCCTGTGCCCGGTCGAGTTCGCCGTTGACCTGCGCCCGCAGGGCCGGCAGCAGTGCGAGTGCGGCCCGGGCGGCGTCCGCGGAGGGCTCCGGGTCGGCCTGGGCGGCCGTCACCGCGGCCCGCAGCGGCATGGTGGTCAGCGCCGTCTCCCAGGCGGCGCGGTGCACCCCGGAGGCGTAGCGGGAGGTCAGGTACTCCAGCGGTGTCAGGGCGAGGCCGTCGCCGTCCTCCGGTCCGGCGAGCCGGTCGCTGGGCAGCAGCCAGGCGATGCCGTCCCGGGCGATCAGTTCGAAGGCCCTCGACTCGTCCGCCGTCGCCCAGGGGCCGCTGCCCGCGGTGGCCGCGGCGAGCAGCCGTTCCAGCATCGCGGCCTCGCGCGGGCCGGCCGTGCGGTCCGGATGCTCCTGTTCCGCGAGGAGCTGGGCCAGGTGGTAGCGCTGGCCCCAGCTGCCGACCCAGCGGTGCATGGCGCCGGCCCTGGTCTCCCGGAGGGCGGCCAGGGCCAGGGCACGGGTGGTGAGGTCGCGTCGGACGAGGACGCCCTCGGAGTCGGGACCGAGCCTCCGCAGGGCGGTCTGCACCGTGGCGGGCGTGGGGCCGTCGTACCAGCGCAGCGTCCAGCTGCGGCGGGCGGGGTCGTACTGCGGCTCGAAGGCGGTGCGGTACTGCGCGCCGAGCCGGTCGGCGAGCCGGCGCAGACGCGGTTTGCGCCGGGATGAGGGGGTGGGCATGGTTGCACAGTAACCAGCGCGCGCGGGCGCGCGAGGCGACGCGCGCGACCCCTCACCCCGGTGGGCGCCGCCCATCCGGCCCGAGGGGTGAACCCCGTGGCACGCGCGTACCCTCGTCCGTCCCTCCGGCGCTGCAGCACGGTCCGGCGCAGTAGCACGGTCCGGCGCTGCAGCACGGGCGGCGACCCGCCCCGCAGGCCCCCGCCTCAGGCGTCGGCGAAGTCGATGTCCCGCAGCCGCAGGGCGCCCGCCTGGTCGAGCAGCACGGTGGTGGCGCAGCCCGCGACCGGCCCCTCGGCCAGAGCCAGCGAGGCGTGCAGGCGGGCGGTCGCCCACCGGTGCCGGGCGAAGGCGTACGCGGAGACCTGCCGGCCCCGCTCCTGCTGCCCCTGGGCGGCCTGCTGCGGGCTGGCGTCGAGCAGCAGCAGGTGCAGCCGCCGGCCCTGGGCGGCGGCCGTCCGGGCCAGCCACCGGCGCACCCACGGCAGGGTGCCGCAGTCGTGCACCACCAGCGGTCCGCCCGCCCGCAGCGCCCGGTGCAGGCCCAGGTAGTGGTGCAGTCGCACCAGCGGGCGGTACAGCGCGTACGGCACGCGGGGCAGCCGTTCCTGGTAGCGCTCGCGGGAGTGCTGGGAGTCGACGACGGGTGCCCGGGCGCAGCGCCGCATCAGCGTGGACTTGCCGCTGCCGGGCAGGCCGGAGACCACCACGACGTCCCCGGCCGGGTAGCGCAGCGCGCCGGGGACCTGGCGGTCGCGCAGGTCGTGCAGACCGACCGGCCGCAGTACGCCCTCGGGCGTCCGTGCCGCCGTGAACGGTTGTTCGCTCCCGGCCCCCGCCACGGGCCCGGTACTGACGGTTTCGCGCACCGCCCCCTCCTTCCGGTACCCGTGCCCTACCCGGAACGGGACAAGGGCTCACCAAGAGAGGGTAATGGGATCATCGGACTCGGCGGGGTGCCGTTTCGGGCCGTGACCCACCTGTGGTCTGCTGGAACGGCTTCGGCACGCCCCCGTGACATCCGCACCCCGCGGGCCCGCTGACGCCGCGTCGGGCGCCGGACGGGGCCGTCGGGCCGGTCCGGTCCGCGGCGCGACACGCCGTCGGCTGTGACCCGCTTGTAGCTGTTCGCGGACGACTTGGGCGATCTTGCCCGGAAGGTTCGTGGCATCCTGGAGCGCTGTGTCCGGGCCGAGGGAGCCCGGCGGGGGGACGGGAGTCGCGGATGAGGTTCTGCTTCCTGGTCGAGGAGCACTACCGGAACGACGGCATGCCGCTCGACGTGGTGCGCCGGCTGACCGCCTGGGGCCACCGGGTCGACGTGGTCCGGCCCGGCGGCTCGCTGATGGACCTCGGCGAGCTGGTCCGCGCGGGCGACCACGACGCCTGGGTGCTCAAGACCGTCTCCGGCGGCCCGGGCCTCGGCCTGCTGGAGGCCGCCGCGGCCGTCGGCCTCACCACCGTCAACGACGCGCGGGCCATCCGCCCCGTCCGCGACAAGGCGCAGGCCGCCGTGATCGCCGCCCACCGCGGCCTGCCCGTCCCGCCCACCTGGGCCGCCGCCCGCTGGGAGGACTTCGGGCTCATACCCGACAGCCACTACCCGCTGGTGGTCAAACCCGCCGACGGCAGCTCCGGCCGCGCCGTCCACCTCGTCGAACGCCCCGACCACCTCGCCCTGCTCGGCGCCGAGCTCGGCGGCGAGGGGCTGCTCATCGCGCAGCCGTACGTCCCGAACGGTGGCGTGGACCTCAAGGTCTACTGCGCCGGCGGCGAACTGTTCGCCACCGAGCGGACCTCCCCGCTGCACCCGGAGCACCCGCACCGCGAACGGCCGGTCGCGCTCGCCCCCGAGGTGGCCGCGGTGGCCGCCCAGGTCGGCGAGGTCTTCGGGCTGGACCTGTACGGCGTGGACATCCTGCTCGGCCCGGACGGCCCGGTGGTCGTGGACGTCAACGACTTCCCGAGCTTCCGGGCCGTCCCGCAGGCGGTGGCCCGGGTGTCCCGCGCGGTGCTCCGGCTGGCCCGCACCGGCTCCTCCTGGCCGTCGGTCGCCGCAGTGCCGCCGCAGGGCGTCGGGAGCACCGTCCCCGCCGCGGTCGGCGGCGCCGCGTGACCCGGCCGCTCCGGGTCCGCCTGCTCACCGCCGACCCCGGCCACCCGCTGCTCGCCGCCGCGGCGGCACTGCTGCGCGCCGGCGGCCACACCGTGGACACCCAGCACCCCGCCGCACCGGAGGAGCCCGGCCGCCCCGACGTCTGCCTGCTCAAGGCCCGGACACCGCAGGCGCTCGCCCTCGCCGCACGGCTGGAGGAGCGGGGCGTGCCGGTGGTCAACCCGGCGGCCGCCACGGCCTTCTGCCAGGACCGGCAGCGGATGGCCGACCGCGCCCTGGCCGCGGGCCTGCCGTTCGCGCCGACCCGCACCGCGGACCTGGCCGGTCTGGACGTCCCGGAGCCGGTGGTGCTCAAGAGCCTGCACAGCCGCCGCGGCGACCTGGTCGCCGCCGTCCCCGACACCGCCACGGCCCGGCGCCTCGCGGCCGAGTGGCCCGGGGAGCCGGTCGTCGTCCAGCCGATGGCGGCCAACGACGGCTGGGACCACAAGCTGTGGGCGGTGGACGGCCGCCTCTTCGCCGAGCGCCGCCGCTCCGAACTCGCCCCGCCCGTACCCGGCGCAGCCACCCGGGCCGCGCTCCCGGTCGCAGAACTGCCCGCGCACTGGCGGGACCTCGCCCTCGCCGCCGGCGAGGTCTTCGGGCTGGACGTCTACGGCGTCGACGTCCTGGCCACCGCCGCAGGCCCGCTGATCGTGGACGTCAACGCCTTCCCCGGGATCCGCGGCCAGGCCGGCGCGCCGGAGGCCCTGGCCGCCCTGGCCGTCGCCGCGGGCACCGGCAGCCGACGGCCGGCGGGGCACGCAGCCGCCCGGACGGCCGGCTGACGGACACGCACGAGGCACGCGGTCAGCGGTATCCCGTCGCGTCGGCCGGCCGGCCCGGGTCCTGGACCTCGACCATGTAGCGCCAGGCGTCCGGCCGGCTGCCGTCGAGGTCGGTGAACCCGTACACCCCGGCGAGCCCGCCGCTGGAGAGCGACTGCCCGTTCCAGCGGCTCACCTCGCGGTCCGCGGCCAGCGCGGCGACGGCCCGGCCCACGTAGCGCGGCGTCTCGGAGATGCAGAAGTGCGGCTGGAGCGCCAGCGCGTCGCGCCAGTTCTCCTCCGTGACGCCGAAGTGGTCGAGCATGATCTCCGAGCGCATCCATCCGGGCGTCAGGGCCACCGCCGTGGCGCCCCGCGACCCCAGCTCGTGGCCGAGCGAGAACGCCATCCGCAGCACCGAGGCCTTGGCGAGGTCGTAGAAGAACGACACCCGGTAGGTGTCCCGGTTGTACTCGGCGGTGCCGTCGGTCATCTCGACCACCAGACCGCCGGGGTGGCGCAGCAGCAGGGGGAGCGCGTGGTGACTGGTGATCGCGTGGGTCTCCACCGCGAGCCGGAGCAGCCGCAGCCCCTTGTCGAGGTCGTGCTCCCACACCGGGGTGTCCCAGGCGAAGAGGTTCTCGCCGCCCCACACGTCGTTCACCAGGACGTCCAGCCGGCCCTGTTCGGCGGCGATCCGGTCGACCAGGCTGCGCACTTCGGCGGGCACCAGGTGGTCGGTGGGGACGGCGACGCCGCGACCGCCCGCCGCGGTCACCAGGTCGGCGGTGTCCTCGAGGACCTCCGGGCGGTCGTACTCCGACCGCCGTTCCCTGGTGCTGCGGCCGGTCACGTAGACGGTGGCCCCGGCCGCCCCGAGCTCGACCGCGATCCCCCGGCCGGCACCCCTGGTCGCCCCGGCGACCAGCGCGACCCTGCCGTCCAGCGCTCCAGGCATGTGTGTTCCTTTCGTCGCCCGCTCGCCGCTGTTCTGTCGCCCGCTCGCCTCCGGGCTGTTCTGTCGCCCACTCGCCTCCGGGCCCTCCTGACCCGGCGCCGACGGTCGTCGCTCCGTCGCTGCGCTCCCTCGCTCCTCGCTTTCGGCGCCGGCGGGCCCTTCGGCTCGGGGCGGGCTTCGCTCCCTCGCTTCTCCCTTTCGGCGCCGGCGGGCCCTTCGGCTCGGGCGGGGGTTACCAGGTGGTGGGGCGGACCTCGAAGCCGGTGAGGCCCTCGGGGGGCTCCTCGGAGACTCGGCGTTCCTCGACGACGGCGCGGCTCGGCCCGCGGCCGCACCACGCCACCATGCGCTCGACGGCGTCCTGCGGGCCCTCGAAGACAGCCTCCACCCGGCCGTCCGGCAGGTTCCGTACCCAGCCCGCCACGCCCGCCGCGGCGGCCTCCCGTCGGCAGGTGTCCCGGAAGAACACGCCCTGCACGACCCCGGCCACCACCACGCGTCTACGGATCACGCCTGCCAGGTATACCCGATCCGCGCCGCCCTGCCGAGGCCGCCGCGCCGCCCGCGAACGGGCCCGCCGTACGGCCCCTCCGGCAGCGATCGGCGGGAGGGCGAACGGCCGACGGTCCGTCATGTCCGGCCCCCCGCACGGCCTCCGGCCTGCGGAATTCCGGCGGCGGGAATTCTTGAACGGCCCCGGCCGGGCGCGCCGTGGAATTCGCCGGACGTTCCGCCGGAGGTCTCCGGGATTTCTTCCGGAGGGAATGCGGAAACGGCCGGGGCGGCCTTTCGGCTGCCCCGGCCCGCTTGTCCGTCCCGGGCGTCAGGCCGTGGCCGGGGTCAGCTTCGGGTTCGAGCCGTACTCGTTGTCGCCGGGCTGGCCCTCGAGGACCGCGAAGACGATCAGGACGACGGCGCCGACGAACGGCACCAGGCCGATCAGCAGCCACCAGCCGGAGCGGCCGGTGTCGTGCAGGCGGCGGACGGCCACGGCCAGGGTCGGGAGGAGCACCGCGAGGCCGTAGAGGGCGGTGAGCAGGGAGGTGTCGAGGAGGTAGCCCACGATCGCCAGGACGACGTAGACGGCGAGGTTGACCAGCACGTACATCCAGTATTCCTTGCGGCGTGCCCGGCCGCCGAAACCCACGTAATTCTTGAGTACAGCCAAGTACCAGTCCACGTCAGTTTTCCCTGTTTCCGTGCCGATTGGGTTGGGGGGAATGTAGTGGTGCCGGTGATGGGCGGTCAAGAAGTTATGCAACCGGGTGGGGGAACACTTTTCGGCCGGGCCGTCACTCTGCTGTAACCCTGTCGCAGCGGCCCCGACAATCAGCGGTACTAGGCTGGTGGCGGGCCGCCCGACCGGTGGCCCAGCCCCTGCGGCCCCGACGATGCGGCCCTCGACATCCGAGGAGGACCGTGCGCCTGCCACCGCCCCGCCCCCTGTCCGCCGCCCCCGGCTGGCTGCTGCACCCGCTGCGCTGGCAGCGCGGTGGACCGGTGCCCTGGCCGGCCATGGTGCGGGGCGCCCTGGGCATGGGCCCGGTGCTGGCGCTCTGCCTCGCCGCCGGGCAGCCGCAGGCGGGTGTACTGGCCGGGCTGGGCGCGATGTTCGCCGGCATCAACGACCGCCCCGGCACTTGGCGCAGCGGCGCGGCGCACATGGCGCTGCCCGCGCTCGCCGGCGCACTCGGCCTGCTGCTCGGACGGACGGCGGGCCCCTGGGCGCTGCCGGTGCTCGCACTGGTGGGCCTGGTGTCGGGCGCGGTGAGCGTGGCCGGCCCGGTCTGGTCGCTGGCGGGCCTGCAACTGCTCGTCCTGACCGCGGTGGGCGGCGGCATGCCGCTGACGGTGCCGGCCTGGATCGGCGCCGCGTTCTTCCTCGCGGGCGCGGCCTGGATGCTGCTGCTCCGCCTGACGGTGCGTCGCCCGCCCGGCGGCCCGGCGGCGGACGAGCGGGCCGCAGTGGCGGCGGTGTACGACGCGCTGGCCGACGCTCTGGAGGCGGTCGGCACCCCCGCCGCCGAGCCGGCCCGGCGCGCGCTGACCGCCGCACTCGACCGGGCCGACGAGGCGCTTCGGCTGCGGGCGCTGCTCCGGTTGCCGGGCCGCGCCCGGGCCGCCGCCGGCCTGCGGACGGCCGCCCGCCTCGGCACCGCGGCCGCGCTCTGCGAGGCCAGTGTCGCCCTGCTCTGGGAGGGCGCCCCGCTGCCGCCGCGGATCGCCGACGGGCCGCGCCGCCTAGCGGACGCCGTCCGCCGCGACACCGTGCCGGGCGCGCTGCCCGCCCCCGTCTCCGACACCCCGGCGCGCAGCGCCTTCGACCGGGCCGTCCTGGAGGCGGGGCTCGCCTTCGGCGCGGCCGACCCCGAGGCGCCGCCCCGGCGCCCGCGGCGCCTGCTGGTGCACCCGGCGGGCCCGGCGGGCCGCGAGTACGGCCTGCGGGTGGCCGCCTGCGTCACCGTCAGCACCGCCGTGGCGCTGCTGCTGCACACCGGGCACTGGTACTGGCTGCCCGCCACCGCGGCGTTCCTGGTGAAGCCGGACTTCGGCCCGCTGTTCTCCCGGGTGGTCAGCCGCTTCGTGGGCACCGCCGCCGGCGTGCTGGCCTTCGTACCGCTCGCCGGGCTGCTCACCGGTCCCTGGTGGCCGGCCGCGGCGGTGGCCGCCGGGGGTGCGCTGATCCCGTTCGCCGTACGGCACTTCGCCCTGCAGACCGCGGTGATCACGGTGACCGTGCTGGCCTTCGTCTCGGTCGGCGGCGACCGGCAGGCCGCCGCCTCCCGGCTCGCCGACACCGCGGTCGCCTGTGCGCTGGTCCTGCTCGTCGGGCACCTGCCCCGGCTCGCCGACACCCAGGCGCGGGTCGGCCACCGCTCGGCGCACGCCCTGCGGCACACCCGCCGCTACCTGGACCACGTGCTGACCGGCCCCGAGTCCGAGCCGCGCCGCGCGGAACTGCGCCGCGCCGCCTACCAGGCGCTCGCCGAGGCCCGTACCGCCGCCGAGACCGCCGCCGTGGAGCTGCACACCGGACGCACCCGGGACTGGCTGCGCGTCACCACCGGCGCCGAGCGGATCGTCGACGCGGCCACCGCGGCCGCCGTCCGCCTGGAGCACGGCGCGGCCAGGCCGGACGCCCCGGCGGCCCGCCGGGTGGCCGAGGCCCTGGACGCCGTCGCCGACGCGCTCGACGGCCGCGGCGACCCGCCGGCCGGGCGGCCCGCCCTGGAGGAGCTGCCGCCGGACTGCCTGACCCTCAACGACATCGTCGGCGAACTCCACCGCATCCGGGACCTCACCACCGCCGCCTGACCACTGCCCCGACCGGCGGCGCACCACCGCTGCCCGCGCCACGGCCGCCGCCGACCCCCGCCCCGGTCGGCGGCGGCCCGGACGATAGGATCGGTACGAACCCGCCCGACCCGGCCCGGACCGGCGCAAAATCCCCGCGCCGCCGGACACTTCCGGCCGGAGCGGCCCCGCGGCGGTCAGCGGCGACCGCCCGCCCATCCAGCGAACCCGCCCACCGGCCCGGCGCACCCGCCGCCGGCGGCGCGACCACGGAGTCACCATGCCTCTGGCGCTCGTCGCCCTAGCCGTCACCGCCTTCGCCATCGGCACCACCGAGTTCGCCGCCATGGGCCTGCTGCCGCAGATCGCCGACGGCCTGCACGTGTCCATCCCGCAGGCCGGCTGGCTGATCTCGCTCTACGCCCTGGGCGTGGTGATCGGCGCGCCGCTGCTCACCGGCCTGTGCGCGCGGCTGCCGCGCAAGGCCGTCCTGGTCGGGCTCACCGGCCTCTTCACGGTCGGCAACCTGCTCTGTGCGATCGCCCCGAACTTCGCCTTCCTCGCCGTCGCCCGGCTGATCACCGGCCTGCCGCACGGCGCGTTCTTCGGCGCCGGCGCCGTCGCGGCGGCCGAACTCGCCGCACCCCACATGCGGGCCCGGGCGGTGTCGGTGATGTTCTCCGGGCTGACGGTGGCCAACATCGTCGGCGTCCCCGCCGCCACCCTGCTCGGCCAGCAACTCGGCTGGCGGGCCGCGATGCTGGTGGTCGTCGCGATCGGCGCACTGGGCGCCGCCGCGATCGCCCGGCTCGTCCCGCGCCTGCCCAGCCACCCGCAGGCCGGGCTCCGGCACGAGCTGTCGGCCTTCCGCAGCGGGCAGCTGTGGCTGGCCCTCGCGACCGTCGTCGTCGGCTGCGCCGGCCTGTTCGCCTGCTACAGCTACATCACCCCGCTGCTCACCGAGGTCGCCGGGTTCGCGGAGAGCTCGGTGACGGTCGTCCTCGCCCTGTTCGGCGTCGGCTTCACGGTCGGCAACGCGCTCGGCGGCTGGGCCGCCGACCGGGCGCTGCGGCCCAGCATCTGCGCCGCCTTCCTGCTGATGGCGCTGGCGCTCGGGGTGTTCGCGGTGACCGCGCACGCCAAGTGGTCGGCCGCGGCGACCGTGGTGCTGATCGGCATCGCCGGGTTCGCGGTGGTGCCGACGGTGCAGACGCTGGTGCTGCAGAAGGCCCGGAACGCGCCGACCCTCGCCTCGGCGACCGTCCAGGGCGCGTTCAACCTCGGCAACGCCCAGGGCGCCTACCTCGGCGGGCTCGCGCTGAGCGCCGGCTGGGGCTGGACCTCGCCCACCCTGGTCGGCTCCGCGCTGGCACTGGCCGGCTGCACCATCGCCGGCGTCTCCTGGGCCGTGGACCGGCAGGCGGGCGAGTTCTCCCGGTCCGTGGCCGGCCCGACGCGGGAAGTCCTCCAGCACCAGCCGAACTGACACCCCGGGAGCCCAGGCCGAACTGACACCCCGGCTGCCCCGGCGGGACATTCGCCCGCCGGGGCAGCCGGGCCCGCTCAGTCCAGCGGGGCCACCAACTCGCCGGTGGCCGACAGGTGCACCGTCAGCGCCTCGGTCGGGCACATCTCGGCCGCCTCCGTCAGCTCCTCCGAGGCCGTGGCCACGGCGTGGCGCGGCCGGGCCTTCCCGTCGTCGCCGAGCACCAGGTCGCCCGGCGCGGCGGCCGCGCACAGCCCGGTGCCCACACAGCGCACCCGGTCCACCCGGATCTCCAAACCGTCCGGCGAAGGGCCGCCCGCCGAGGAGCCGTTCACCAGGCCACCGCCAGCCGCAGCGGGCTGCGGGTGAGCAGGCCGCGCCGCCACTCGATCGCCTCCACCGGGTCGACCAGCCGCAGCGCCGGGAACCGCCGGGCCAGCCCGTGCAGGGCGAGTTCCAGTTCCATCCGGGCCAGCCAGGCACCGAGACAGTGGTGCGGGCCGGCGCCGAAGGTCAGGCTGGGCGTGTCGAGCGGTTCGAACAGCGGGATGCCGTCGGGGTAGACGGCCGGGTCGTGGTTGGCCGTGCGGGCGTCCGCGGCGACCACACTGCCGGCCGGGATCAGCACCCCGCCGATCTCCACGTCCTCGACCGCGCGGCGCAGCAGGCCGGGCGTCGTCTCCTGGTCGCCGAGCGGCACCGCGCGCAGCAGCTGCTCGGCCGCCGCGGCCGCGTTCGCCTCGCTCTCGGCGATGCGGGCCCAGCCGTCGGTGCCCTCGGAGAGCAGGTGGACCAGGGCGTTGCCGAGCGAGGTCATGGTGGTCTCGTGCCCGGCCACGACCAGGCCGCAGACCAGGGAGACCAACTGGGCCTCGGTGACGCCCTCGGTGCGGTCGGCGGCCTCGACCAGGCTGCTGACCAGGTCGTCGCCGGGCTCCTTGCGCCGCTCGGCGACGACCTGCCCGCCGAACTGCCCGAACTCCTGCATCGCCTGCCGGATCTCCTCGGCGGTGTAGGCGGTGGCCGACAGCGCGTGGTCGCTCCAGCGGCCGAGCCGTTCGTAGTGCAGGCCGTCCAGGCCCATCAGCCGGCTGATCACCGCGACCGGCAGCGGCCGGCTGAACGCGCCCACCACGTCGGCGGGCGGACCGGCCTCCTCCAGGCCGTCCAGCAGTCCCTCCACCACCGAGGCGACCCACGGCCGCCAGCGGGCGATCGCCCGTGGCGTGAAGGCGCGCTGCACGGTGCGGCGCAGCCGCTGGTGCTCCTCGCCGTCCAGGTTGAGCAGCGCCTGCGGGTCGTCCAGCAGATTGGGGACGAGGGTGATCGCGGGGGCGTCCGGGGCGAACAGCGAGGCCCGGTTCATCCGGGGGTCGGCGAGCACCTGGCGGACGTCGGCGTGCCGGGTCACCACCCAGACGGGCGTTCCGGTGGACAGCGCCGCCAGGCGCGGCGGGCCGGGCTCGGCGTGGCGCAGGCAGTGCAGCGGGACGAGGGCGGGCGTGTCGGGGGCCGCGGGGCGCGCGGTGGTCATCCGGTCCTCCAGGCGTCGGCATGCGGCCGCCCGGGCTGCGCAGCCCGTACGGCCGTTCGGCGTGCGGGCCGTGGATGCGGAGTGCCGCGGCCGCGGCACTCCGGTCCGCCCCCGACCGTACGGGCACGACGGATGGCCCGGAAGGACGCGAATCGGCCATCGGCGGACGGGAGTCCGCCGATGGCCGATGCCGTCTCAGATACCGGTCTCCGCGGGCAGCCGGCCGGCTCGGATCGCGGCGAGCAGCTGCTCGTGGTCCGCCTCGGTGCGGTCCGCGTAGGCGACGGCGAAGGCCGCGACCGCCTCGTCCAGCTCCTCGCTCTTGCCGCAGTACCCGGCGAGGACCGCGGCGTCCGCGGTGTGGGTGTGCGCCCGGGCGAGCAGCGCACCGGTCAGGCGGCCGTAGTCGTCCAGCTGGTCGGGGCTCAGCGCGGCCGGGTCGACACTGCCCTTGCGGTTGCGGAACTGCCTCACCTGGTAGGGGAGTCCGTCGACGGTCGTCCAGCCCATCAGCACGTCGCTGACCACCTGGATGCGGCGCTGGCCGAGCACCACCCGCTGGCCCTCGTGCCCGGGCAGGCCGGAGACGGCGAAGCCCGCGCGCGCCAGGTGCGGCAGCAGCACCGAGGGCCGGGCCTCCTTCACCTGCAGCACCAGCGGCTGCTCGCGCTGGTCGACCAGCAGCACCACGTAGGCGCGGGTGCCGACGCTGCCCGTGCCGACGATCCGGAAGGCGACGTCCTGCACGCTGTAGCGGCCCAGCAGCGGCTGCATCTCCGGTGCCACCGTGGACAGGTAGGGCGCCAGCGAACCGGCCACCGCCGCGGCCTCCGCCTCCGCCACCCGGCTGAGCACCGGCGGCGCCGGGGTGAACCGCCAACTGCCGTCCTCCTGGCGGACGGCCGACTTCGCCGCGAAGCGCGCACTGGTGTTGCGCAGCGCCTTCTCCGCCACCTCGGCCAGCACTCCGCGCAGGTCGTGGGCCTCGGCGAAGGCCACCAGGTGCTCGTCCGCGATGGCGTTCCAGGCGTCCAGCGCGGGCAGCTTCGCCAGCTTGCGCACCGTCCGCCGGTACGAGGCCGCCGCGTGGTACGCCGCCTGCCGGCACACGTCCTCGGGCGCGCCCGCCTGCCGGCCGGCCAGCACCAGGCTCGCCGCCAGCCGCTTGAGGTCCCACTCCCACGGGCCGGGGGCGGTCTCGTCGAAGTCGTTTATGTCGATCACCAGCCGGCCCCGGGCGTCCCCGTACAGGCCGAAGTTGGCGGCGTGCGCGTCGCCGCACAGCTGCGCCGCCACGCCGGAGACCGGGGTGGCCGCGAGGTCGCAGGCCATCAGCCCGGCCGAGCCGCGCAGGAACGCGAACGGCGAGGCCGCCATCCGTCCCACCCTTATCGGTACCAGGTGCTCCAGCCGCCCGGTGTTGGACTCCGCGACCGCCTCGGCCACGCCCGGCCGGTCGGCGGGCACCTCGAAGACCGCGTGCGACGCCCGCGGCACCCGCTCGCGCAGCGCCTTGCCGCGCTCCTTGCCGTCCCCCTGCGGGGGCCACGGTGCGAACCCGGGCACCGCAGGCCTGCCGATCGCCCCGCCCGCCGTCTGTTCGGCCAACCCCACCACCGGCACTCCGTCTCCTCTGGCTGATCTTCACGCTACTTCAGCGCAGCACGCTACCGCCGGAGGCTCCCCGGCAGGCGGCAAGGGCGTCCCGGGTACGTAACATGCAGGTCATGGCCCACGATCTCGGCGCACTCGACGACGCCTACCTCGCCTTCTGGCGCGAGTACCAGCTGTGCACCTTCACCACGCTGCGCGCGGACGGCACGCCGCACGTGGTGCCGGTCGGTGCGACCTTCGACCCCGAGACGCTGGTGGCGCGGGTGATCAGCAGCCGCACCAGCCGCAAGGTGCGCAATGTGGCCGAGGCCGGCGAGGGCGGGGCGCGGGTGGCGCTGTGCCAGGTCGACCGGGCGCGCTGGGCCACGCTGGAGGGCGTGGCCACGGTCAGCCAGGACCCGGACAAGGTGGCCGACGCGGTCCGCCGCTACACCGAGCGCTACCGCCCGCCGCGGGTGAACCCGGACCGCGTGGTGATCGAGATCCGGGTCGACCGGGCGCTCGGCCGGGCCTGAACCCCGGACGTCGACGACGGGCGCCCCGCTCCGCCCGGCAGGACCGGGGGAGCGGGGCGCCGCGGTTCGACGGTGCGGGTCAGCCCACGCTGACCGCCGACCAGGCGGCGGCGACCGCCGCGTACTGGCTGCTGCCGGCGCCGTACAGGTCGGTGGCGGCCTTGAGGGTCGCCGTGCGCGCACCGGCGTAGTTGGTGGTCGACGTCATGTAGACGGTCAGCGCGCGGTACCAGATCTTGCCCAGCGCGTCCCGGCCGATGCCGGAGACGGTGGAGCCGTTGCAGGTGGGGCTGTTGTACGAGACCCCGTTGACCACCTTGGCGCCGCTGCCCTCGGCGAGCAGGTACGCGAAGTGGTTGGCCACGCCCGAGGAGTAGTGCACGTCCAGGTTGCCGACGCCCGAACTCCAGCAGTCCGCCGACTTGGTGTCCCGCGAGGGCTGGTCCATGAAGCGCAGCGCGGGCTTGCCGAAGCCGGACTTCACGATCCGCTCGCCGATCAGGTAGTCGCCCGCGTCGGAGGCGTTGCCCGCGTACCACTCGACCAGCGTGCCCATGATGTCCGAGGTCGCCTCGTTCAACCCGCCGGACTCGCCGGAGTAGTTGAGCTTGGCGCTGCGCGAGGTCACGCCGTGCGACATCTCGTGTCCGGCGACGTCCAGCGACACCAGCGGGCCGAAGGTCGAGCCGTCGCCGTCGCCGTACGTCATGCAGAAGCAGCTGTCCTGCCAGAACGCGTTGTTGTAGTTGCTGCCGTAGTGCACCCGGTTGTACGAGCCCTTGCCGTCGCCGGCGATGCCGGAGCGGCCGTGCACGTTCTTGTAGTAGTCCCAGGTCGTGTTGGTGCCGTACTGCGCGTCGACGGCGGCGGTGGCCCGGTCGGCGGTGGTGCCGGTGCCCCAGTGGTTGTCCGCGTCGGTGAACAGCGTGGCGGGCGCCCGGCTGAAGCAGATCGAACCGAAGCACAGGTCGGTCTTGTTGGCGGCGTCGCCGGTGTAGGTGTTGCCGCGGGTCGGGTCCTTCAGCTGGTAGCTGCTGCCGGAGACGGTGGTCTCCAGTGCGACCGTGCCGCTGTACAGCGAGGATCCGTCGCCGGCCGCGGTCTCCAGACCGTCCCAGGAGTCGATCCGGGCGCCCGTCCGGGCGTCGGTCAGCACCGTCCTGGCCACCGGGTTGCCCAGGTAGTCGGTGCCGGAGACGGTGGTCTGCCAGGCGAGCCGCGGTGCGCCGGAACGGGCGTCGACCACCAACTGCGGCTGCGCGCCCTGCTGCACGGTGGTGCGGCCCTGGCCGGCGCGGGCGAGTTCGCCGTTCGCCTGCTCGACGGCGGCGGTCCTGCCGACGGTCGGGGTGGTCGACGGCACGGCCAGGTCCGTGGTCGCGGCCCGGTCCGCCCCGCGGTACGAGCCGTCCGGGGCCAGGTGCACCACCAGGTCGCCGCCGAGCACCGGCAGGCCGGCGTAGCTGCGGTCGAAGCGGACGTGGCGGCTGCCGTCGGCATCCGTCACCACGTCCCGAACGGTGCTGGACTGCCGTTCGGTGACGCCGAGTTGGGCCGCGTGCGAGGTCATCGCGGCTTCGGCCCTCGCCACCGCGGCCGACTGGGACGGCGCCGGGCGGTCGGCCGCACCCGCGGTCGGCGAAACGGCGGTCACCAGCGCGCCCGCCACGACGGCGACGGCGGTGGCCACGGCGGTGCTGCGGTGAATGCGCATCGTGCTCCTCGGTGTGTGGGGAGGTGCGGGCGCCCGCGAGGGGTGTGCGCGGGGCCGGCGGAGCGTGGCGCTGAACCTGAGAGGGGGTCACGGCGGAGGGGTGCCGCCGGAGTACGTTGTTTTACATGTCCAGGACAGTTCCCGTAAAGACCGCCTGCAGGGGGAGTTCGGGTCGACTCACTCGGACAGGCTCCCCAGGTCCGGCTCCGGACCGAGCCGGAAGGCGGACGGGGTGCACCCGTAGCGGGCGGTGAAGCGGTGAGTCAGGTGGGCGTGGTCGGCGAATCCCGCCATGGCCGCGATCCGGGCCAGCGGCAGGGCCGTCCGGCGGACCAACTGCCCGGCCGCCTCCAGTCGGACGGCCAGTACTTCGGCCTGGAACGTGCTTCCGTGGCGGGCCAGTTCACGCTGGAGGGTGCGCGGTGCCAGCAGCAGCCCGGCGGCCGCTCCAGGCAGCCGCCAGGGTGCCGCAGGATCGAGCCGCACCGCCGTCCGCAGCCGTTCCAGCGGCCCGGCGGAAGCCGTTCGGCCGTCCCACTCCAGCTGCCAGCCCGCCTCGAGCGCCCCGGTCCGTACCCGTACCCGCCGACCGTCCCGGGCCGCGGCGGCGGCATGCAGCGCGCGGACGAACAGCGACTCCGCCGAGCCGGGTGGTGCACCGAGGTACGGAACATGACGTACCGTCAGTGATCCGGCGGCGGGCACCAGCAGCGTCCGGTGCCCGATGTGCAGCCAGGCCTCCAGCCGCCCGGCCGCCTCCGCCAACGATTGGGGCCCGGCCGCCTGTACCGGCGTCCCGAACACCGCCGACAGCCGGTCCGCGGCCTCCTGCAGACCGGGCCCGCCGGCGGAGGCCCACAACTCGCCCACCAGCACCGCATGCAGTCGCTCCGGCACCGCCCGCCCGCCGGCCAGCAGCTCGGCCGCCCGCTCCGCCGTCCGCCCGGAGGCAGCCGGGCCGGCCAGTGAGCCCAGCACCGCCGCGGTCACCTCGGGCCTGGCGTACGCCCCCAAGCGCAGCGCCCCCGTCTACTGCGCGACCAAGGCCGGCCTGCACACCCTGCTGGACGCCCTCCGCTACCAGTCCGAGGCCGCCACCCCGCACGTCCGCGTCCAGGAGGTCGTGCTGCCGCTGGTCGATACCCCGATGACCGCCGGCCGCGAGGGCCCGGCCCGCAAGCTCACCGCCGAGGCCGCCGCCGAAGCCGTCCTCCGCGGCCTGGGCACCGGCCGCCGCATCGTCCCCGTCGGCGCCTCCCGCGCCCTCCTCGCCGTCCACCGCCTCAGCCCCGCCACCGCCCGCCGCATCCTCCGCGACGCCTGACGCCGCACCCCTCCGGGCTCCGGACGGCGGGTCAGGCCGCCCAGTGCTCGCAGTACTCCAGGTGCAGGCCCCGGCCGTGCGGCGCGAGCACGCCCTCGAGGTGGTGGATCTCGGCGCAGTAGTGCGGGGAGGCGGGGTGGGCGCGGATGTGGGCGGGGCCGTGCCGGGCCACGTCCAGGAAGCGGTCCGCGGTCTCCCGGAAGGCCCTGGCGCTGCCGGTCATGAACAGCGTCCCGGCCACCACGTGCTGGTGGAAGCGGTCGCGGTACTCCCGGTGGTGGCGATCCCGCGGCGCGGCTTCCGCCGCCTCCGCCACGGCCCCCTCCGCCTCCGGCAGATCCGCCGTCCGCGGCACCCCGGCGCCGAGCCGGGCCCGCAGTTCCTTCCACCGCGCCGGGGGGAACTGCAGCGAGTGGTGCAGCAGCACCAGATCCAGCCGCTCGTCCTCGCCCGCCGCCCGGGCGAACGCCGCCGGCGGGCGGTTGCGGCGGATCGGCACATGGACCAGCGACCGCGGCGACCGCGCCGCCAGCAGCCACAGCCCGCCGACCGTCCGCGCCGCCCCGCGGTCGAACCAGCCGTTCAGGAAGTGGTCCTGGTCGAGCAGCACCGCCCGCTCCACGGCTCGGCGCGGGCGGATCACCCGGTACTCCTCGGCGCCGAGCCGCGCCCGGTGCACCCGGACCGGCAGCTTCACCGCTTGCCGCCCACCGGCCCCAGGTACAGGTAGTCGGCCCGCCCGGTGCTGCGCGCCCGGTCGACCGACTCCAGGAACTTCATCCGCCGCGGGCTGAGCTCGGCCGCCCACTCCTTCAGCGACTGCACCCGGAAGCCGGTGTGCTCGGCCGGGTCGGTGCGGATCGCCGCCAGCTGGGCGTCGTCCAGGGCGCCGCCGTCGAAGACGAAACCGATCTTGAACGGCAGTTCGCCCACCGGCGGGGCGAACATCACCGTCAGCAGCCGGCCCGGCTCCTCCGGGAGCATCAGGCCGGTCTCCTCCCAGGTCTCGCGCCGCGCACAGCCCCACGGGTCCTCGCCGAAGTCGAGGTTCCCGCCGGGCAGCTGCCACAGCTCCGGGTCGTAGACCGACTTGAGCATCAGCGGATTGCCCGCCGCGTCGGTCAGATGGGCGGCGGCGAACACCGTGCCGTGCGGAAGCGTCCGGACGAACTCCGCGGTCGGCAGCAGTTCCACGGCAGCACCACCCTCCCGGCCGGACTCACTCGCCGGGGTAACGCACCCCGATCCGGTCCCGGACCGCGTCCAGCGTACGCATCACCGCGAGCGAACCGTCCAGCGGCACCAGGGGTGATTCGGTCAGCCCGGCCCGCAGGCACCGCCCGACCTCCGCCGCCTCCAACCCGTACCCGTGCCCGGCGCGCGGCGCCGCCCGGAACTCCTCCGGCTCGCTGCCGTCGCGGTGCAGCACGAAGCCGTCCGGGTGGAAGAAGTCCCGCTCGATCTCGATCCGGCCCGCCGAGCCCTGGACGGTCGCCCGCTGCCCGCTCTGCGCGGTCAGCGAGCAGCCCAGCAGCGCGGTGGCCCCGCTCGCGTGGCCGAGCACGATCGCCGTGTTGGCGTCCACGCCCTGCGGGGTGAGCTGTGCCCAGGCGTGCACCGACTCCGGCTCGCCGAGCAGCAGTTGGGCGAAGGCCACCGGGTAGACGCCGAGGTCGAGCAGGGCGCCGCCGCCGAGCGCCGGGTCCCACAGCCGGTGCGCCGGGTCGAACTCCGCAGGGAAGCCGAAGTCCGCCTGCACCGAACGGACTTCACCGATCGCGCCGTCCGCGATCAGCTCGGTGATCCGGCGCACGGTCGGATCCAGGTACGTCCACATCGCCTCCATCAGGAAGAGCCCGCGCTTGCGCGCGGTGGAGATCAGCTCCTCCGTCTGCGGGGCACTCAGCGTGAACGGCTTCTCGCACAGCACCGACCGGCCGGCGTCCAGCAGCAGAGCCGTCGCCTCGTGGTGGAAGGCGTGCGGGGTGGCCACGTAGACCACGTCCACCTCGGCGTCCGCCGCCAGCTCCCGCCAACTGCCGTACGCCTGCGGGACGCCGAAACGGTCGGCGAAGGCACGCGCACCGGCCGCGGAGCGGGACGCCACCGCCACCACCTCGGCGCCCTCCACACCCAGCAGGTCCTCGGTGAAGGAGGCGGCGATGCCGCCGGTGGCGAGGATTCCCCAGCGGATCGGGCGGTCGGCGGCGGGCTGCATGCTGCTCCCTCGGGTACGGGCGGTGCGGTGCGGGCCTGCTGGTCACGGCCCTGCGGCGGGCGGCACGGGTGGTTCCCGAGGGGCATCGCCCCGGCAACCGCTCTCCGGCCGCCGGTCACCCTAACCCGCGGCGCCCGGCGGACGGCACCCCCGTCCGCCCGTCGGGCACCCCGCCCGGTCAGCCCCCCGCCACCGGCCCCTCCCCGGGCGGGCCCGCCGACAGGGCCGGCCCGGCCTGCGCCACCTCCACGGCCGCGGCCAGCGGCACGTCGCCGCAGGACGGCCCGACCAGCACCGTGAACACGCCCTTTTCGGCCAGCCAGCGCCGCTCCCCGACCGACCAGTGGGCCAGTGCCCGCGGCGCCACCTCGATCCGCGCCTCCACCCGCTGCCCGGGCTCGGCGCGCACCGCCGCGAAGCCCGCCAGCCAGCGCACCGGGCGTGCCACCGCGCTCCCCGGCCGCGCCAGGTAGACCTGCACCACCTCGCGCGAGCTGCGCCGCCCGGTGTTGCGCAGCACCGCCCGGACGGTGAACCCGGCGCCCGGCGCGATCCGCCGGGGGACCTCCACGGCCAGGTACTCCCAGCTGCCGTAGCCGAGCCCGTGGCCGAACCAGTACGCGGGTTCGGCGCCCGCCCGGAGCCAGCCGCGGTGGCCGATGTCCAGGCCCTCCCGGTAGGCGAGCACACCGTCCAGCGGCCGGGTGCCGAGGACGGCCGGACCGTGGCCGGTCGCGGGCCAGGTGGCGGGCAGCCGCCCGCCCGGCTCGGCACGGCCGAACAGCACATCGGCGAGTCCGTCCCCGCCCTCCTGGCCGGGGAACCAGCCGAGCAGCACCGCCCTGGCCTCGCCGCACCACGGCATCAGCACGGGCCCGCCGGAGTTGACCACGACCACGGTCGCGGGGTTGGCGGCGGCCACCGCGGAGACCAGCGCGTCCTGGCCGCCGGGCAGTTCGAGGGTGCCGCGGTCGAAGCCCTCGCTCTCGTGCTGCTCGGAGGTGCCGACCACGACCACCACCGCGTCCGCTCCGCGGGCGAGGGCGACGGCGGCCGCGAACTCCTCCTCGGGCGTCCCCGCCGGCGCGTCGGCGGTCAGCGCGACCACCTTGCCGTGGCCGGGCTCCACGATGCGGCGGGCCAGCAGTTCGACCTCCTGCCCCTGCGCCAGCTCCACCCCGGCCTGCCGGAAGGCCGGTGCGACGTGCAGGTACGTCGGGTCGTCGGACTCCGGCTCGGCGTAGGCGTCGAGCACCGTCCGGCCGTCCGCCCGCAAGCTGACGGCGCCCAGTCCGACCACCCCGAACCGCCAGCGTCCGGCGGCGGGGGCGCGCAGCACGGTGCGGAGCTCCACGCTGTGCAGGGCCGACAGGTCGACGGTCTCGTCGATCTCGAAGCTGCGGCCGCTCGGCCGGTCCTCGTGGTGCAGCACGGTGCCCCCGGCGTCCAGGAAGCGGACGTGCACCCCCGGTGCACCGGTCACGGGGTTGCGGCAGTCGGCCGGCCCGACGGGCTGCGGCCGCACCGAGGTCCGTACCCCGGCGGCGTGGCGGACCTCGACGCCGTCCGGGAGCGCGGCCCGGATGCCGTCCAGCGGCGACACGACGGAGGCCGGGTAGACGGAGGCGCTGCCGCCGCCCTGGATACGGGCCGCCGCCGCGTTCGGGCCGATCACGGCGATGCGGCGCAGCCGCGCGGGATCGAGCGGGAGCAGGCCGCCGCGGTTCTCCAGCAGGACGGCCCCGGCGGCCGCCGCGCGGCGCAGCAGCGGCCGGGCGTCCTCGCCGGGTGCCCCGCCCGCTGCGGACGCGGACACGGGGGCCGCCTCCCCGAGGGCGCCGACCCGGCGGGCCAGCCGCAGCAGTCGGCGGACCTTGTCGTCGAGCGCCGCCTCCGGCACGCGCCCGGCGCGGACGGCCTCGGCGAGCCGCTCGCCCCAGCGCTCGTTGGGGCCCGGCATGGCGAGGTCGACACCTGCCGCACCGGCGGCCTCGGTGCTGCGTACGGCCCCCCAGTCGGAGACCACCACGCCGTCGAACCCCCATTCGCCCTTCAGTGGTTCGTCCAGCAGCGGACTCTCGCTCATGGCACGGCCGTTGACCCCGTTGTACGCCGACATCACGGCCCACACGCCGGCCCGCACGGCGGCCTCGAACGGGGCGAGGTAGACCTCGCGCAGGGTGCGCTCGTCGATCGCGGCGTCGAGGGTGAGACGTTCGGTCTCGGACTCGTTGCCGACGTAGTGCTTGGCGGTGGCGGCGACCCCGCCGCCCTGGAGGCCGCGGATGTAGGCGGCGCCGATCCGGCCGGTGAGCAGCGGATCCTCGGCGAAGCACTCGAAGTTCCGCCCGGCGAAGGGGGAGCGGTGCAGGTTGAGGGTCGGGGCGAGCAGCATGTCGACGCCCTTGCGGCGGGCCTCGGCGGCCAGCACCGCGCCGAGCCGTTCGACCAGCTCCTCGTCCCAACTGGCCGCCATGGCGGTGGGGGAGGGGAGGGCGAGGGCGGTGTCGGTCTCGTCCCAGCACTCGCCGCGGACGCCGATCGGTCCGTCGGAGGTGACGACCGGCCGCAGCCCGAGCGCCGGTTCGCCACTCGTGCGGAAGGTGCCGCCGCCGGAGACCAGCCTGGCCTTCCGCGCGGTGTCGAGGCCGTCGGCGACGGCACGGCGGGGGAGGGGGGTGTCGATGGCGGTCATCCCTTCACGGCCCCTTGCATGATTCCGTCGATGATCTGGCGTCCCATCAGGAGGAAGACGGCGATCACCGGGAGGCCGGCGACCAGCGCGCCGGTGAGCACGAGCGAGTAGTCCTTGATGTAGCCACTGGCCAGTTCGGAGAGGGTGAGCTGGATGGTGGGGTTCTGCTGGGTCATGACCACCTTGGGCCAGTAGAAGTCGTTCCAGGTGGCCATGAAGGTGAGCATGCCGAGCACGGTCATCGCGGGGCGGGCGGCGGGCAGTGCGACGTGCCGGTACAGGACGCGGGTGGTGCAGCCGTCCATCCGCGCGGCGTCGAGCAGTTCGTCGGGGACGGCGGTGACCAGGCACTGCCGCATGAAGAACAGGCCGAAGGCGTTGGCGACGGCCGGCACGATCAGCGCCTGCAGGTGGTCGGCCCAGTGGAACCCGTTCGCCATCATGATGTAGAGCGGGATGATGCCCGGCTGGGTCGGCACCATCATGGTGGCCACCACCGAGGCCGGCAGCGGGTTGCGGCCGCGGAAGGGGAGCTTGGCGAAGGCGAAGCCGGCCAGCGAACTGGTCAGCACCACACAGGCGGTGACGGTCGAGGAGACGATCACCGAGTTGAGCAGGGCGAGGCCCATGTCGGTCTGCCGGAAGGCCTCGCCGATGTTGTGCAGCAGGTTCCCGCCGGGCGGCAGCACCGGGGGCACCCGGTGGATGTCGGTGTTGTTCCGGGACGCGGCGACGACCGTCCAGTACAGCGGGAAGACGGACAGCAGCACGCCGACCGCGAGCGTGGCGTACACGCCCTTGCCGGCCGAGAGCTGGCGGTTGCGGCTCACGAGGCGTCGACCCCCTTCAGCCGGCGGGCGGCCAGCAGGTTGGCGGCCGCCACGACCACGATCAGCAGGAACATCGCCCACGAGACCGCAGCCCCGTAGCCGTACTTGAAGCGGCCCCAGAACTGGTTGTACGAGTACAGCGCCAGCGTCTGGAACTGGTGCTGGGAGCCGCCGGTGGTCGGGTCCTGCTGCTGGCCGAACAGCAGCGGTTCGCCGAAGAGCTGGAGTGCGCCGATGGTCGACACGATGACGGTGAACAGGACGGTCGGCCGCAGCATCGGGACCGTGATCGAGCGGAACTGCCGCCAGCGGCTCGCCCCGTCGATCGCCGCGGCCTCGTACAGCTCGAACGGCACCGACTGCATCGCGGCCAGGTGGATGAGCGCGTTGTAGCCCGTCCAGCGCCAGGTGACGATCGCCGAGATGGCCGCCCAGGAGGAGAGGGTGCCGGCCTGCCAGTCGATCCGGTCGGCGCCGAAGAGGCCGAGCACCCAGTTGACCAGGCCGAAGTCGCGGCCGAAGAGCTGGACGAAGATCAGGGTGACCGCGGCGACCGAGGTGACGTTGGGCAGCAGCACGCCGAGCCGGAAGAAGGTGCGGCCCTGTCGAACCACTTCACGTTCTTGTCGGGGCTGTTGGCGAGGAACCGCTTGCCCGCGGCGGTGCAGGCGGGCCGGTCGGTGAGCAGGGCGGAGACCTGCCCGCGCTCGGTGGGCAGCCCGGCGGCCTTGAAGAGGTCGCTGCGGTAGCAGAGCGCCATGCCGCCCATGTCGGGGCCGAGCCCGAACAGGGCCTTGCCGTCGGCGCTGGAGGCGGGGGCGGCGGAGGCGGTGAGAGCTGCGGATCTCCGGCCGGGGCGGGCGGTGGGCATGGCTGGGCTCCTTGCGGGGGATTCGGGGTGATGCGGGAGAGCGCTCCATCGGGCGGACGTGCGGGCGGCCATCGGATTGGACGGGAGAGCGCTCTCCCGTCGAACGGAGCCTGGCCCCGAAACTGCCGGCCGTCAAGGGCTTGTACTCAAAAGCTTTGCGCACCTGCTGATTTGAAAGCATGATCGGCGAGAGTCGGCGCGCTGCGCGGGGCTTGACATGACGGAAACATCGAGGCAACCATTCCCGTGACTGCGAGAGCGCTCTCCCAGGAAACGGCCGACGCGTGCCGTCCTTCCCCCACCTGTCTCGTCAGGAGAGTCCCCCATGCTCGCTCCACCCGCCGGAGCGGCCGCCCCGGCCGTGCACTCGTCACCGCCATGGCGCGCCCTGGCTGCCGTGCTCGCCGGTGCCCTGGTCGCCGGACTGCTGCTGTTCCTCCCCGCCGTCCGCGCCCAGGCGGCCGCCTCCCTGCTCTCCCAGGGCCGGCCGGTCACCGCGTCCAGCGAGGAGAACCACGGCACCGCGGCCGCCAATGCGGTGGACGGCAACACCGGCACCCGCTGGTCCTCCGCCAACAGCGACCCGCAGTGGCTCCGGGTCGACCTCGGAGCCGTCGCCACGGTGAGCCAGGTGGTGCTCAACTGGGAGGCGGCGTACGGCAAGGCGTACAAGATCCAGGTCTCCGCGGACGGTACGAGCTGGACGGACGTGTACTCCACCACCACCGGCGCGGGCGGCACCGAGACGCTGAACGTCTCCGGCAGCGGCCGCTACGTGCGGATGTACGGCACCCAGCGCGGCACCGGATACGGCTACTCGCTCTGGGAGTTCCAGGTCCGCACCGGCGGCGGCAGCACCCCGCCGACCGAGCCGCCCACGCCGCCGCCGACCACTCCGCCCGGCAACTGGACCACCGTCTTCAACGAGGACTTCAACGGCACGGCCGGTACCGCGCCGAACGGCAACGACTGGATCACCGACACCGGCACCGCCTACCCCGGCGGCCCGGCCAACTGGGGCACCGGCGAGGTACAGACCGCCACCGACTCCCCGGCCAACGTGGGGCTCAACGGCAGCGGTGCGCTCAACCTGACCGCGCTGAAGAACGGTTCGGCCTGGACGTCCGGCCGGGTCGAGTCCAAGCGCACCGACTTCGCGGCCCCGGCCGGCGGGCAGCTGCAGATCTCGGCCACCGTCAAGCAGCCCGACGTGGCCAACGGCCTCGGCTACTGGCCGTCGTTCCGGGCGATGGGTGCCGCCAACCGCGGCAACTCCACCGTCTGGCCCGGCGCCGGCGAGACCGACATCCTGGAGAACGTCAACGGCCGCAGCCAGCTCTCCACCACCCTGCACTGCGGCACCGCCCCGGGCGGCAACTGCAACGAGTACAACGGCATGACCAGCGGTCTGGCCTCCTGCACCGGCTGCCAGACCGGCTACCACACCTACTCGCAGATCATCGACCGCACCACCTCGGACGAGCAGATCCGCTGGTACCTCGACGGCCGCCAGGTCTGGCAGGTCAACGAGTCGCAGGTCGGTGTCGCCGCCTGGGACGCGGCCGTGCACCACGGCTTCTACCTGGTGTTCAACCTCGGCATCGGCGGCGGCTACCCCGACGCGGTCTGCAACTGCACCACCCCCACCGACGCCACCAGCTCCGGCGGCACCCTGAGCATCGACAAGGTCACCGTCCAGGTCGCCACCGGCGCCGCCCCCGCCCCGCTCACCGACCCGGCCGTGCCGACCGCGCCCTCCACCGTCAAGGTGACCGGCTCGCAGGGCAACTGGCAGCTGCAGGTGAACGGGCAGCCGTACCAGCTCAAGGGCATCACCTGGGGCCCGGCCAACTCCGCGGCCGACGCCCACGTCCGCGAGCTGAAGGCGATGGGCGTCAACACCCTGCGCACCTGGGGCACCGACGCCGGCAGCAAGCCGCTGCTGGACACCGCCGCCGCGCACGGCCTCAAGGTGGTCAACGGCTTCTGGCTCAACCAGGGCGCCGACTACGTCAACGACACCGCGTACATGGACTCCACGCTCGACCAGATCAAGCAGTGGGTCACCACGTACAGGAACCACCCCGGCGTGCTGATGTGGGACGTCGGCAACGAGGTCATCCTCACCACCCAGGACCACACCTACAACGGCACCACCGTCGAGCAGCAGCGCGTCGCCTACGCCGAGTACGTGGAGCGGGTCACCCGGGCGATCCACGCCATCGACACCAACCATCCGGTGACCTCCACCGACGCGTACACCGCGGCGTGGAAGTACTACAAGGACCACACGCCCAGCCTCGACCTGCTCGCGGTGAACTCCTACGGCGCGGTCTGCAACGTCAAGAACGACTGGATCAGCGGCGGTTACACCAAGCCGTACATCATCACCGAGTCCGGCGAGAACGGTGAGTGGGAGGTGCCGAACGACGCCAACGGCGTGCCGCTGGAGCCCACCGACATCGAGAAGCGCGACGCCTACCTCTCCAACTGGGGCTGCATCACCGGCCACACCGGTGTGTCGCTCGGTGCGACGGTCTTCCACTACGGCACCGAGAACGACTTCGGCGGCGTCTGGTACAACACCGTGCCCTCCGGCTGGCGCAGGCTCGCCTTCCACTCCGTCGCCGAGAACTACGGCGGCAACGTCGGCGGCAACACCCCGCCGGTGATCTCGGACATGACGCTGAGCAACACGGCGACCGTGCCGGCCGGCGGCACCTTCGACATTGCCGCCACCGCCACCGACCCCAACGGCGACCTGATCCGCTACAACCTCTACTACTGCGCCAAGTACGCCGGCGGCGGCACCGGGTTCAGCCAGGTCGCCTTCACCCGGACCGGCGACGGCCGCTTCACCGCGGTCGCCCCGAAGAACCTCGGCGTCCACAAGGTCTACGTCTACGCCTACGACGGCCACGGCAACGTGGGCATCGAGACCAAGTCCTTCCGGGTGGTGGCCCCCACCCCGGGCGGCACCAACCTGGCGCTCGGCCGGCCCGCCACCGCCTCCACCTTCCAGGCCCAGGGCAACGGCGCGCCCTACCCGGCGTCCAACGCCACCGACGGCAACTGGAACACCCGGTGGGCCAGCGAGTGGGCCGACCCGCAGTGGCTCCAGGTCGACCTGGGCGCGGTGAAGTCCTTCAAGCACGTCCAGCTGGGCTGGGAGGGCGCCTACGGCAAGGCGTTCCAGATCCAGACCTCCGCGGACGGCGCCAACTGGGCCACCGCCTGGTCGACGACGAGCGGCACCGGCGGCATCGACGACATCGACGTGAACGGCAGCGGCCGGTACGTGCGCGTGAACATCACACAGCGCGGCACCGCCTACGGCGACTCGCTGTTCGAGTTCGGCGTCTACGCCTGACCGGACGCCCCTGACCCGGACGCCCTGACTCGGCCTCCCGGCCGAGGCTCCCTGACCGGGGCTCCCTGACCGGGCCCCGTGACCCGGACAACCGTGTCCGGTCCAAGACTCCCGGGACGCGTCCCGCCCCACCCGGCGCGTCCCGGGGCAACCCCCACCCATCGTCACGAATGGAGGTCCGATGCGACCCCGTTTCCTGTCCCGGGGCAGGCCGCGGCGGACGGCGCTCGCCGTCGCGTTCGCCGCGGTGCTCGCCCTCGCGGGCATCGGCGGCACCGCCCGCCAGGCCGTTGCGGCCGACGGACTGATCTCGCAGTCCAGGCCGGTGACCGCCTCGTCCGTCGAGAGCCCGAACTTCCCGGCCGGAGCCGTCGTCGACGGCGACCCGACCAGCCGGTGGGCCTCGAACTGGAGCGACCCGCAGTGGCTCCAGATCGACCTCGGCGGCCCCGCGACCGTCAGCAAGGTCGAGCTCAGCTGGGAGGCGGCCTACGCCAGGTCCTACCAGCTGCAGACCTCGTCCGACGCCGCCACCTGGTCGACGATCTACTCGACGACCACCTCGGCCGGCGGCGTGCAGTCGCTGAACGTCAACGGCACCGGCCGGTACATCCGGCTCAACGCCACCCAACGGGCCACCCAGTACGGCTACTCGCTGTACGAGTTCAAGGTGTACGGCACGGTCAGCACCCCGCAGACCGGCTACGTCCTCGCCGACCCGCAGGTGACCGGGGTGACGCCGTCCACGGCCAACCCGCCGCACACCTACTTCCACGAGTTCCAGGCCAACTGCTCGCCGACCCGGAACCTGCCGGACGACCCGATCGTGTTCCCCGGGCTGGCCGGTGCCTCGCACATGCACACCTTCATGGGCAACACCACCACCACGGCGACCTCCACCCCGGCCTCGCTGGCGGCGGGCGGCACCACCTGCCTCGCCCCCGGCGACAAGTCCGCCTACTGGATGCCGACCATGTACAACGGCGCCGCGGAGGTCAACCCGGTCGGCCTGCAGACCATCTACTACAAGACGGGGGTGAACGACTACACCTCGGTGCGGCCGTTCCCGCCGGGTCTGCGGTTCGTCGTGGGCAGCCCGTCCGCGACGCAGACCGAGTTCGCCACCAACCCCGGCTACGTGGCCGGCTGGGAGTGCGGCAACAGCTACCACAACACCGACCTGCCGACCTCCTGCCCCGGCGGCGGCGCGGTCAACCTGCGCTACCAGGCCCCCAGTTGCTGGAACGGCCTGCACCTGGACACCCCCGACCACAAGAGCCACATGGCCTACCCGGTCAACGGTGTCTGCCCCTCCACCCACCCGGTGGCGCTCCCGATGATCGAGTTCAAGATGGCGTGGCCGGTGCCCTCCGGCGACCTCTCGCAGCTGCGGCTGTCGAGCGGCCGGGGGTACTCCTTCCACTACGACTTCTTCAACGCGTGGGACGCGCCCACCCTGGCCGCACTGGTCGACCACTGCATCGTCGGCGGTCTCCAGTGCAACGCCCGCGGCTACGACGAGACCCAGCCCGGGCGCGGTGCGGCGCTGAACGAGCAGTACCTGCTGCCCTGACGCCCGCCGGCCGACCGTCGCCCCCGTCCTCCCCGCTCCCCCGGAGAGGGCGGGGGCGCACGGCGTGCGGCGGTACGGGCCCGGAACGCCGCTGGTGAAGGCCGGGAAACACGCTGATAGAGCGCTCTCCCGCGTGCTATAAAAGGCTCATGAGCGAAGCCCTCCGCCCGGCCGCCCAGCGCCCCGCGACCCTGGAGGACGTGGCCCGGGTCGCCGGCGTCTCCCGCGCGACCGTCTCCCGCGTGATCAACGGCATCCGCAACGTCGACCCGGCCATCCAGGAGAGCGTCCGCCGGGCCGTCGCCTCCACCGGGTACGTGCCCAACGGCGCCGCCCGATCCCTGGTCACCCGCCGGGCCGGCGCCCTCGCCCTGGTCGTCTCCGGCAGCGGCACCGACGAGCGGGACGAGGAGGCCACCCGGACACAGGTCTTCACCGACCCCTTCTTCGGTCGGGTGGTCAGCGGTGTCTTCACCGGCCTGCGCCCGCACGGCGTCCATCCGGTGCTGATGCTCGCCGACGCCCCCGGGGCCCGCGAGCAGGCGCTCTCCTACCTCAAGCAGGGCAACGCCGACGGCGCCATGGTGGTCTCCACCCACGCCGACGACCCGATGCCCGGCCTGCTGCTGGCCGCCGGCGTGCCCACCGTGCTCTTCGGCCGCCCGGCCGCCCCGCTGCCGGTCAGCTGCGTCGACCTGGCCAACCGGGACGGCGCCCGGCTCGCCGCCGACCACCTGCACGCCCGCGGCCGCCGCCGGGTGGCGACCATCGCCGGCCCGCCCGCCGTGCGCGCCGCCCGGGACCGGCTGGACGGCTTCCACGAAGCGATGGCCCGCCACGGCATGCCGTACCTGCCGCACGCCGAGGCGGACTTCACGCAGGCCGGCGGTGAGCGCGCGATGGCCCGCCTGCTCGTCGAACACCCGGACCTCGACGGGGTGTTCGCCGCCAACGACCTGATGGCACAGGGAGCCGTCGCGGTGCTGCGCGACCACGGCCTGCGGGTGCCGGAGGACGTCGCGGTGGTCGGCTTCGACGACAGCAGCGCCGCCACCGCCGGCCGGCCGTTGCTCACCACCGTCCGCCAGCCGGTGGAGGAGATGGCCGCCGAGATGGCCCGCATCCTGCTGGACGTCCTGGCGCGCCCCGGCCGTGGCGCCACCTCGGTGATCTTCGAGCCGGAGCTGGTCGTCCGCCGGTCGTCCTGATCGAATGTCAGGCTCATGCGGAATCAAGTCCTCCATATTTGTGCATGAGTTATGGGGATCATGCGGATGGTTGTGCGGGTCGTGTCGTAGAGTTGGCGCGTACAGTTCGATGACCGGGGGGATTGTCGTGCGCCGTGCCGCGCCTGCTGCCGCGCTCGTGCTGGGCCTGGCCTGCCTGACGTCCTGCGGCAGTGCGTCCGGCCCGGCCGCCGACCGCGCCCCGGCGGCCGGTGGCACGGCGGCCGCGCCCTCCGCCCCGGGCTCCGCCGACCCCGCCGCGTCCGGCGTCCCGTCCGACCCGGCCGCCCTCTCCGGCTCCGCCCCGGCGGCCGCCGCGGGCGGCACCATCACCGTCGCCTTCGCCGGCGACGTCCACTTCGAGGGCCGGACGGAGGCCCGCCTCGCCGGCGGCCCCGAGACCGCGCTCGGCCCGATCTCCCGCACGCTCGCCGCCGCCGACCTGGCGGTGCTCAACCTGGAGACGGCGATCACCGGCCGCGGCGCGCCCGAGCCCAAGACCTACACCTTCCGCACCAGCCCCAAGGCGCTGCAGTCGCTGCGCGACGCGGGGGTGGACGTGGTCTCGCTGGCCAACAACCACGCCGTCGACTTCGGCGCCGACGGCCTCGCCGACACGCTCGCCGCCAAGGCCTCCTCGCCGATCCCGGTGGTCGGCTTCGGCCGCAACGCCCAGGAGGCGTACGCCCCGTACGTGACCACCGTCAAGGGCGTGAAGGTCGCGGTGCTCGCCGCCAGCCAGGTCCAGGACCTCACCAACCAGAAGTGGCGGGCGGGTTCGTCCAAGGCCGGGATCGCCTCCGCCCTCGACCCGGCCGCGCTCGTCCGGGCGGTCGCCGCGGCCAAGCAGCAGGCCCCCGTCGTCCTGGTCTACCTGCACTGGGGCGAGGAGGGCCACACCTGCCCGACCGGCGCCCAGACCGACCTCGCCCGCAAGCTCTCCACGGCGGGCGCCACCGCGGTGGTCGGCACCCACGCCCACACCATGCTGGGCTCCGGCATGCTCGGCGACACCTACGTGGCCTACGGCTTCGGCAACTTCCTCTGGTACGGCACCTCGAACTACACCGACTCCGACGAGACCGGCGTCACCACGCTCACCCTGAACGGGGACGGCCGCACCGTCGGCGAGCGGTTCACCCCCGCGCACATCGACAAGCGCGGCGTCCCGGTGCCGCAGTCCGGTGCCGCCGCGACCGCCGCCCAGCGCCGCCGCGACCGGCTGCGCTCCTGCACCGGCCTCGCCCCGGCGCCCGCGGCCCGCGACTGAGCACCGAGGCTCCGACACCCCCGACCCGGCCACGGCCGGGCCCTCGATCGGCCGCACCACGCACCGGTGCGGCCGCGGAACCGCTGGGACACGGCGTGAGCAGCCCTGAACGCTCACGCCGCCCAGCGGCCCGCACTCCTCACACCCGGCGTCCGCCCGGCCCGGCCGCTGCCAGCGGGCCCTCCTGCGGGGTCGCCCGGTAGGCCCGTTCGCGCCACCAGGAGGCGTCGACCTCGACCTCCTCCCACTCCGCGGTGCGGCGCAGGATGTGGGCGGTGATCCGCTCCGGCAGCCGGACGGCGTGCTCCCGCACGTAGTGGGCGAGGCCGGAGGGCCAGAGGTACTCGCCGTCGGTGAACTCGGCCGACCCGTTGACCTCGCCGCAGATGCGGCATCTCGAGACGCCCAGGAACTGGCGCGCGACGTGCCCCTGCTCCAAGTAGTCGGCGACCTCGGAGCGTTCCCACATCTCCCAGTCCGGGTCCACCAGCGCAGCGGGGTCGGGCAGGTCCGGGGTCTCCGGTGAGTGCCAGTATCCGAACAGCGTCAGCCTCACGGCGCGCCCTCCCTCCCGGGCGACGGCCATGCTCCTGACGCCCGCTCACATCCGGCGATGTGATGCGAAGCCTGCGCCAGGTGCCGGGTGCACGTCAACGGTGGGGCGTCACGAGCCGCGCAGGCGCTCGATCTCCCGGCGGTCGCGCTTGGTCGGTCGGCCGGTACCGCGGTCGCGCAGGGCCGTCGGCGCGGCGAACTCGCGCGGCGGCGGGGGCGGGGAGTGGTCGACGTAGCACTGCGCGGCGATCTCCGCACCGACCCGCTTGCGGATCGACCGGCACACCACCACGACCCGCTCCCGGCCGTCGTACCGCAACCGGACCTCGTCCCCCGGCTTCACGGTCTGCGCCGGCTTGGCCCGCTCGTCGTTCACCCGCACATGGCCGGCCCGGCACGCCGCCGAGGCCATCGAGCGCGTCTTCAGCAGCCGGACCGACCAGATCCAACTGTCGACCCGAACCGGTCCCTCGTCCTCAGCCATACCCCGAGCCTATGTCCTTCCGCCCGCCGCTACGTCCAACGGGTGGTCGTCGCAGGCTCCCGCGGCCCCGCCGTGCGTGTCCGTACGGCGCCGGCGTGACCATGGCGGACATGAGCCCAGACCGCGCACCGGGTCCGGCCCGGACCCCGTACGAGATCGCCAATGCCGTGGGCGAGGAGATCCGCGTCCTCAACCACCGGACCGCCACCGGGATCGGGGCCTTCCCCGACCCGGCCAGCGTGCACGACGTCATCACCGCACTGCACGCGATCCTCTTCCACCTGCCGCAGACGCTCGGCCAGGCCGCCGCGGGGCTGGCCGCGATCCCGGCCGAGCAGATCAGGGTGGCCATGCCGGACGGCGAGGGGGACACCGCGGCGGCCCGGCAGGCCCGGGTCACCGAGGAGCTGGCCCGCGCCGCCGAGACGCTGGAGGTCGCCCGGGCACACGTCGCGGCCGCCTCGGCGTTCACCAGCGGCCTGGACCGCACCATGGCGACCGGCGACGACGACCCGCTCGACGACCTGGTCGCGGCCTTCCACGACTGAGGGCTTCCGGGGGCGGGGCCCGCCGTCACGGTCCGCGGCCCCCGGGCGGCCCGCACTTCCCGAGAACCCCCAGGACGCCGCATGGGCCGGAGCCTTCCTCCGCACCGCATCGGAACCGGCTGCGCCGTACTGCTCGCCGTGGCCTTCACGGGCGTGCAGCTCACGGCCGTCACCGGCCGGGACTCCCCGGACTCCAGGAACTACATCTCCCACGCACTGTCGCTGAGCGGAGAGAGCCGGGCCCGGGCGACGGCCCGCACCATCGACTACGTGTGCGCCGACCCGGGCGGCGGGCGGCTCACCTGGATCCCCTGGACGGCGGACACCTCCGCGGCGGAGACGGCCGACGAGTGCGGGAAACGCCTGACCGCGTCGGCCGCGTACTGGCTCGAGCACGGCAACACCTCCGGGATGACCGGACCGTTCCTCAACCACCGCTACATGGCGATCTTCGAGGCCCGCCCCGGGTACCCGCTGCTGCTGGTCCCCTTCGTCTCCGTCTTCGGCCTGGCCTGGGGCATCTGGCTGGCCGGCCTCGCGGTCACGCTGGCGGGGAGCCTGCTCGTGCTGGCCGCCCTGCGCGTCGCCGGCGCCCCCTGGCCGGCCGCCCTCTGCGGGCAGGCCCTCTACCTGGCCCTGCCCACCGGTACCACGGCGATGCGCCCGATGTCCGACGGGCTCGCCATGGCCGGTGCGGCAACGGTGGTGCTCGGCGCCACGCTGGCACTGAACGGGAGGAGGCGGGCCGGGCCGCTGGTCGTCACCGGCGGCGCGGTCCTGGTATTCGTGACGCGGTACTCGCAGGCCTTGCTCCTGACCGCCGCCCTCACCGTGGCCCTGGCCGCCCTCGTCGGCCACCGCAGGCTCCGTCGCCGACCGCTCCGCCCCGCCGCGGACCTGCTCGTGCTCTGCGCCCTGCTGACCGCCGCGATGTACGCCGCGGCGCTCCTGCTGGGGTGGCCCGGCGGGGAGGAGAGCGTGCAGGACCTCCTCACCGACCACTACCGCATCCCGGACGTCGCCGACCCCTGGCGCCGGTTCCTCGAACAGGAACTGGGCTTCTGGCCGGCGTGGTTCCGCCTCCAGCTGGCCGACCCCGTACTGCTCCTCGCCCTCGGGCTCTCGGCCTGGGCCCTGGTCCGGCGGCCGTCCTCGTTCGGCCTGGTCGCCGCCGCGACGGCCGCCGCCGGGGTGCTCAACCAGGCCGGGCACCCCAATCCCGCGATGGCGACGGGCCCCCGCCTGATCGTCCTGGTCTGGTTCCTCCCCGTCCTGGTGCTCCCCACGCTCGGCAGACGCAGGACCGGAGCCCCGCCGACGCGCAGGCTGCCGGGCCGTCCCGGCCCTCCGGCCGGAGGGCGTTCTGAAAGCCCCGCACAGCACCCGTAGGCGTCAACGCCGGCCGCCCGAGCAATGGAGCGTGAAGCCGGCCGGGTGGTCGGGCTCGGCCGATGGCCGAGGCGAGACCTGCCGGCGACGCCGACCGTGCACCCCTCGTCGCTCACCGGAGCCGACCGTCACGAGTGCCGCGTTTGACGTCATCCCGGCACGGGGCTGCACTGGATTCATGGACGCCGCGGCGACTCCGCCGTCAGGGGAGCAGCGATGACAACCATGGACACGTTCAACCTTCTGCAGCCGTACAAGATCGCCGAGGAGACGTTCGTCATCCCCTGGGCCCTTGAGGCCCCGCCGGTCGGCCACTTCCCGATGAACTCGATGGTGATCCGGGGAGCCGAACCGGTCCTTGTGGACACCGGGGCGCCCGCGGTGCGCGCCCAGTGGCTGGAGGCAGCCTGGTCCGTCGTGGATCCCCTGGACGTACGGTGGATCTTCCTCACCCACGACGACCGCGACCACGCCGGCAACCTCCTGGCGGTCCTCGCGGAATGCCCTAATGCGACCCTGCTGACGACATGGTTCTCCATCGGCCGCATGGCCGAGGAGTGGGAGACTCCCGTCAACCGGTGCCGCTTCATGACCGACGGCGACACGATCGACGTGGGCGACCGCACCCTGGTCGCCAAGCGACCGCCCCTGTACGACAACCCCACGACCCGCGCCCTCTTCGACCCGAAGACCGACGTCCTGTGGGCCGTCGACACCTTCGCCACGAACGTGTCGACCCCCATGCCCGAAACAGCAGCGATGTCGCCGGCCGAATTCCGCGACGGCCAGTTGTTCGGCGGACGCCTGGTTTCCCCCTGGGCGGCCCTGCTGGACACTCAGAAGTTCGGGACGGTCGTCAGCGACTTCCAGCGCCTGAACGCCGAGGTCGTCGCCGGCTGCCACTGCCCGGTCCTCCGCGGCCCCCAGATCCCCGAGGCCTACGACCTCCTCCGCCGGCTCCCCGAAATCCCACCGTGGACGGAGTTCACCCAGGCCGACCTGGACCAGTGGATGGCCATGGCCGAGAGTTCGGTTCCGCCGGAGCAGCCGCGACCGTCGGGGACGTGAGCGAGCCCGGTCAGCAGCAGCGGCCACGTCCCCTCGCGCTGCCGGCGGCAGAAACGGCTCCAGCACCATCCACTGCTCGTCAGAAAGGTCCCCTCGCCCCACACCGAGACCGGGATCATCATGGCCTAGGCCTCCGGCAGGGCCGCCTCGTACACCCAGGCGCCGTCCAGCCGGACGAAGGTGCTGTGCTCCTCCATGGCGCCGGGCTCGCCGCTGTCGGTGAAGTGCGCCCGGAAGCGCACCGTGCCCTCGGTGTGGAAGGGCCCGCCGTCCGCCGTCTCCAGGATCTCCAGACCCGTCCACTGCAGCCCCGGGTCGAATCCGACCCGGGGCGGCCGTGCGTCGGGGTGCCAGGTGCGCAGCAGGTAGGCCTCGTCGCGGACGGCGAAGGCGCTGTACCGCGAGCGCATCAGCTGCTCGGCGGTGGCCGCCGCGGCCTCGCCCCGGTGCAGCCGCCCGCAGCAGCCGCCGTAGGGGCCGCCGGAGCCGCAGGGGCAGGGGTCGGCGGGGGAGATGCGGGGGTGGCGGCGGCGCTTCGACATGTGCCCATTCTGCCGGTCGGGCCGCCCCTCCCGGGAACGGGGACACCGGTGCTGCAACTGCACGGCCGCCGCTCACGTCTTCCCGGATGAGGGATCCAGGCGCGGCCCGAGGAGGCGCATCATGCGACGGTGGATCACGATCCCGATGGCACTCGTTCTCGCCGGCACCGGTGCCGTGGTGGTACCGACCGCGGCATCCGCAACAGCACCGGCGACGGTGACCACCTGCCCGACCGGTTGGGGCAGCCTGCCGAAGGCCGCCACCGCCACGACCGGCCAGCATCCGCTGACCAACATCCGTACCGGCCAGCACCTGTGCTGGGACCGGATGGTGCTCGACATCCCCGGTACCTCGGCGTCCGCCCGGGTCGGCTACCACGTGCAGTACGTCTCCTCGCTGATCCAGGACGGCTCCGGGAAGACCATTCCGATCGGTGGCGGCGCGATCATCGAGATCGTCGTCGTGGCGCCGTCCTACGACCCGGCGACCGGCAACCCGGTCTACCCGGCGAAGGCCGGCCAGCCGCTGCCCGGTGTGAACCTCGCCGGCTACAACACCTTCAGGGACGCCAAGTTCGGCGGCAGCTTCGAGGGCCAGAGCCAGGTCGGCCTCGGTGTTCGGGCCCGACTGCCCTTCCGGGTCTTCCAGTTGGACAACCGGCTGGTGATCGACGTGGCGCACAGCTGGAACGCCACCTTCTGAGCCGTACGCGAGCCGTACGGGCACGGCACGGAGGAAACACACAGTGCTCCCGACCGGGTGCGGACCCGGCCGGGAGCACGTTCGTCGTGGTTACGGGTAGGCGACCAGGTTGGCCACATTGGACGAGGAGTTGGACGGTCCTCCGGTCGAGTTGATCACGTGGTTGATGGTGCCCGTGCCGCCCAGCGACACGGTGACCATGTCGTGGAAGCGCACCCCGGAGCGGTTCGGCGCCTCGAAGGCGTGCTCGGCCACCACGGACGGGTTGACGTTGAAGTAGCAGTAGCTGCCGAGCCCCCACGCCTCGTGGCTGGTGACCGAGTCGCCCACCTTGTAGGCCGCGTAGCCGCGGGTGGAGCCGTTCGTCCAGGCGGACTGGTTCGGCGGGTCGTACGGCATCTCGTTCTGGAAGAACGCAATGCGGTTATCCCCGCTCAGCCGCTGCGCCTCTGTGGCCTGCGCGAACGCCCTCGTAACGCTCAACTCTCGACAGCGGGGTTCGCCGGGGTTCGCCAAGAGCCCTCAGCCCGCCAGGGGGTCTCTGGCTGAGGGCGGGCCGGGGAACCGCCGGGGTCGGCCGGGCTGTGGCACAATGTCCAGTACCACTGAGCCCCTCAGGAGGGCACTCGCAACACCGCCGGACCTCATGGTCTGGTCGGTCCGCCTGCCACTCCTGAGGGGTTCTTCCATGCCTGTGCACACCCGAGTACCAACAATCGAGTCGAGCTCTGCTCCTCACACCCTCAGCCCTACCTGCGCATACACCCCCACTCGGCCTCCTTGTCGAGGCTGGGCGCAGCAGGACACTCGGACGACACTCGGTATCTGCGCAGGTAGGGGGCGTTCCGAGCTCTCAGACACTCGGACGACACTCGGCTCAAAAGCCCTGGTAGATGTGGGTTTTCGCCCGCCTCCGAGTGTCCGAGTGTCCTCCGTGCAACTAGGGCCTATTACGGACGACGAATATATGAGTCTCCGTCCGGAAATTAATCTCTCCCCCTAGTTGCGAAGCTGAAACAGGACACTCGGACACTCGGAACCCTCAAAAATCCGCTTCTACCTGCGGCGATGGGCGAGTGTCCTCAGACACTCGGACGACACTTGGGACACTCGGAGCGCTCGCTCCTTCTGTCGAGTTTTTGAGAATTCTGCATTTCTCGATATCGCAATTCTTATGCGCAGCGCCGTTTTAGAATTCAAGGTATAGTTGACCTAGGCAACCAACCGCTCACGGAAAGGGCTCAGGCATGGCTTCTCACGGTCGACCGAGCAATGGCATTCACCACATGCCTGGTCTCGGCACATCGGTTCATGAGGAGGTCGCGCAGGCGTTCAAGGAGCGCGCAGCAGAGGAGGGCATCAGCGTCCGAGCTCTGCTGCGAGACCTGCTCTACGAGTACGCCCGCGAGGAGCTCGACGTCAATGTCGAGACGCCCCCGCCGACCGCCGCAGTCCTGAAATGACAAAAGCCCCGATTGTGGCGATCGGGGCCTGAGAGAAAGGAATCTCGTTGCCAGTCTCTACTCTAGCGTATGACGGTTCAATCCGCGCGAACGCGACAAAGCCCGGCCGCCCGAAGCACGAAGCGCGCTACGTGTACAAGACCCCGGAGGGCAAGCCTGTATTCCGAGAGGTCAAGACCGAGAACAAGGGATTCTTCGTCCAGACCTTCATGGGCGGCACCTGGCAGCCGGGTCTGCCCAAGAAGTACGCGGACCTGCTCTACCACGCCGACCAACTCCTCACGGCCACTGAGCCGGTCTACTGGGTGGAGGGCCCCAAGGACGCCGAGAGCCTCCGGGCTGCCGGATACCTCGCCACCACGAACCACGGCGGCGCGTCGAACTTCAAGGACTCCTCGGTCGCGTACTTCGGGCCGCAGATTCCGCTGGTGATCGTCGTCCCGGATGAGGACGAGGCCGGATATGGGATGCTCGCCAAGAAGGTTGCGGCCCTCAAGAAGGCTGGCATCCCCTACGAGGTGCGCGGCGTTCCCGAAGGCAAGGACTCGACGGACGCCCTGGAGTTCGGCTACATGCCCGAAGAGTGGCCGGTGCTGACTCCGGAAGACATCGAGAAGCGCCAGAGCAATCCGTATCTGCACAGGGTTCTGCGAGCGCTCTCGATGCACAACGAGGAGCCCAAGGACCTCAAGCCCGGCCAGCCGACCTCGTGCCCCGCCCACGACGACGAGCACCCCTCGTTCTCGTGCGACGAGGGCGACAACAAGGCCATCAAGATGTACTGCTTCGCCAATTGCGACTTCGCGGACATCCTCAAGGTCCTGGAGATCCCGCAGAAGGACGTAGACCGGCTCCTGAACCGGCAGAAGAAGACCGTTCTCGGCAGCTCCCGGCTGCCCAAGACGGACTCGCACACGCACAACGCCGAGATAGTCATCGAGCGACTCGAAGGTCTGGTTGTCTATGTCCGCGATCAGGGCGAGTACTACTCGTTCGCCGCGAACAAGGGATGGAGCCAGGATCGCAGCATCGTTCGCCAGATCATCCAGAAGATGGGCGAAGAGCAGCTCGCTGCCGGTCTGGCTCTGTGCGCGGATGCTGCTGAGGACGACGAGAAGCAGAAGGCGCGCGGGGCGCAGCTGATCAAGTCGGGGCACATGTGCCTGAGCAACCCCGGTCAGAAGAACATCATGGAGGTGGTCTCGGAGAATCCCAAGATGGATATCGTCGAGCGATTCCATGAGCGATTCGACAGGAATCCGAACATCCTGGTGTGCAAGAACGGCGTCATCGAGCTGAACGAGACCGGCCACACCTTCCGGAAGGCGCTGCGCCCGGACGACTGGACGACTCTCGGCACCGATGTGGACTACATCCCCGACGCGTTCTGTCCTGACCTGAGCGGGATGCTCGACAAGTTCTGGCCGAAGCACATTCAGGAGTACCTGGCAAAGGCGCTGGGCTACACAATCTTCGGCGCGAACTTCGAGCGGTGGTTCTTCTCGCTGCTCGGCAACACCACCGGCGGCAAGACGACCCTGATGGGGGCCATCGCGGCGGCCCTCGGGAGGTACGCAGGTACCTATCAGCAGTCGCTGTTCCGGGGCAACACCATGGATCGGCCGCGCCCGGACCTGATCTCGCTCATGCACCTGAGGTTCATCAGCTCCTCTGAGGCTGGCGAGGACTGGAGTCTGCCGGCCGACCGGATCAAGAACATCACCGGCGCAGAGCCGCAGCAGCTTCGCGATATGCGCCAGAGTGCGCAGAACATGATCACCATGGAGCCGATGTATGCACCGTGGATGGCCACGAACTTCGCTCCGAAGATCACGGGACTGGATGAGCCGACAGCGCGGCGCATCTGTGCTATCCCCTGCAACGTCTCGATCGACCGCAAGGACGAGGACCCGTCGATCCGCACGCGGCTTGTCTCTGCGACTCGCTCCAAGCAGGCAACGCTGGCCTGGCTCGTGAAGGGCTGGGATGACTACTGCAACAACGGACTGGTGAGAGATCAGCCCGAAGAGATCGCTGAGTGCACCTCGAAGTTCATCAAGGGTGCATCTGGACAGGGCGAATTCATAGACGAGTGCGTAATCCCCGGCAAGAAGGACGACTACATCATCCCGACCGCGCTGTGGGCAGCCTATCTGACGTGGACGCAGGTCAACAGCATCCGCGATGGATTCAAGACGCAGATGGAATGCACCAGGGCTGTTGCTGCCGCCCTGGGCAACCAGAAGATCAATCAGCAGCGGAAGCGCGTCGACGGCAAGCAGATCGGCGTGATCCTCGGATACACGCTGCGCATCCCGGGCACCAAGGAGCAGAGCTGATGGGACGACAGAAGCCGAACAAGCCGCGCCGCGAGCGGCCCGTGTGGGGCTCGCGAGAGATGGACATCTGCGTCGCCGAGGCGGTGAAGTTGTCGCTCCGCAGCAATTCCGTCACGGCCGCCACCTGCACCCGGCTCCCCGGGATGGCCGACGCGATGTTGGTCCGCGACTTCGAGGACTTCGACTCTGTGGTCGAGGCCATGGCCTGGCTCCAGAACACCGACACGGACATCTTCCTGGTGCTCCCGGACGTCATCGAGTTGGAGTGCCGCCTCGCCGAACTCCCCAATCTCGACAAGGGCACCCTGCTCTTCGACGCCGCCACCCAGCGCACCGCCTGCATCTACCGCTACGACAACACCAAGGAGAGCAACTGATGGATATGCCCTTCAACATCGTGCCCGCCCCGTTCGGCGCTTTCGTGGCGTTGTACCTGAGCACTCCCGACGAGGAGGCGGCGAAAAAGCACGACATCGCTTGCTGGGACAGCGGCGAGCCGCTGCTGTACGAGCTTCAGCCGGTCGTCGGATGGTGCTACTTCGAGGACGAGCGCGGCGACATCACCAACCTCCCGATGGTGGTCGACACATACGGCATGCAGGTGGCCATCAACTTCGACTCCAGCTGGACGCCGCCCAAGTCCGTGCATGTCGCCCATGGCATGGAGCGATTCGACGGGATCTGCACCCTCCTGGAGGCCGAGCGTCGCGTTGGCGAAATCGCCGAGGAGATGGGCGTCCAGCCCGCGCGATGGGGAGCATGCGGCTTCAGCCCCGGCAACGGGGACCGGTTCGCCTCCGGACTCCGCCCAGACTTCCGCCTCTGACGCCCATAGTCCGGGCGTCACCCCGTAGCGGGCTCTCGCTGAGCCGTAGCGGGCAGAACCGCTGACCCCTGGGCCCCGCGCCCAACCCGACCGGCCGGAGCCCGCGAGAGGGCTTCTCTGGGCTCCGGCCCGTCCTCAGATTCGAACATATGTACGAGAGGAAGAACATGACCTCCAGGCCGAACCGCAATGAGTACTGCAAGCAGCCCGTCTGGGTCCGCAACGCGCTGCTGCCGCTGATGAAGAAGCGAGAGGTGCAGTTGGGCATGCGGCAGTGCGCCAACACGGGCGGCGCGCTGATCCTCCAGATGGTGCGCAGCAAGAACACCGGACGCGTGACCATGGTCCAGTACCCGGCGGCTGGAGTGTCTGCGGCCTACGCCCGACTCGTCTCGGACGAATTCCCCGCCATGGGCGAGTTCGTGGCGTACGTGATCGTCGCCTCCGCTCAGGCCCTGGAGCTGGCCGACCGCCGGGGCGTCCCCTACATGACGACGCTGCGCCCCTCCGGCGCGGGCCGCCCGGCTCTGCTGCTGGTGCCGCGCTCGCTGTTCGCGGAGAACGCCGATGCGGAGGACACCAATGTCTGAGCTTCAGGAATTCATGTCCAGGGGGCAGGCGTGGTACCTGCTCTCCGAGGTTCTGGAGAGCGTGGGCAGGGGTGCTGACTATCTCAACCCCATGTTCATCGCGCGCATCCCGTCCGAGTTCCGTGCCCGGCTGAGGCGTCCGGGCTGGCCGTGGGTCGTCAACGAGGAGGGCGCGCACATCGCCATCGAGCAGCCCTGGCTGAACAAGGAAGTCGAGACCGAAGAGATCTCTCGCGAGGGGACGCCGGAGGAGCGGGCGCAGAAGGTGGAGAACGTGATCCGACGCCGGATCAAGGTCAAGAGCGAGCTCCCTGGGACTGCGGTCCTGGCCGGAGAGTTCGGCGTATCCAACGCCGTGATGGCCAAGATCATGGGGAAGTTGGCGGATCGCGGCCTGGTCAGCCGGGCCAGGGACAAGAGCGGTGCGCCCTGCTGGCTCGTGAACGACATGGAGAACGCAGCATGAACCCGCAGAAGCGCACCCGCCGGGCCCGCGTGAACCGTGCCCAGGGCGAGGAGCAGGCCCCAACGCCTCAGCGCCGCAGTCGAATCGTCAAGCCCAAGAAGGGTGACGGTTCTACTACAACCGTCACCCCCACCCCCGAGCCCCGCCGTCGCCGGACCGTGACGGGCCCGGCCACCACCTACACCGATGCAGCCGGCAGCCAGACCGCCACGCCCGACACCGAAGAGGGGATGCACTGATGTCGCTGGTGAATGATCTTGTGGACCACTACCGAGAGCTCATCGAGCGAGGTGAGCTGGCTCCGAACGAGGTGCCGGGCCCGAAGGAGATGTCGGAGGAGTGGTGCGTGTCGCGGCCCGTGGCCATCAGCGCCCGCAGGCGCCTCCTTGAGGCTGGGCTCGCTGCCTCGGCTCCGTCGCGCGCTCTCCCTCTGGGCCCCATCACGGATGAGGACATGGCCCGCTTCTGGCTGAAGGTGGACCCGTTGAACGCGAACGGCTGCACGCTCTGGAACGCCTCGACGCGCGATGCCTATGGCCAGTTCCGTCTCAATGGTCGCATGGTGTACGCACACCGCGTGTCCTACGAGCACCTGACCGGCGAGCCGATCCCCGAGGGGATGGACATCGATCACGTCTTCGCTCGTGGCTGCAGGTCAACGCTGTGCGTGCGGCCGGAGCATCTGGAGATCGTGACGCACCACGAGAACGTCCGCCGAGCTCGGGCCGCCGAGCGCTACCTGGCCTCCGTCCAAGTCATCACCGAGCCGGACGACGACTGACACTCAGCCCCGCCTGTTCGCCCTGACCTCGCCCTACCTGCGGAAATGGGCGGCTTCTCGAGAAGTCGTTTACTTTTCAACAATATCGAGGTTAACTTGACTCCAGCAAGATCAACACCGAGTCGAGTCCCTCAGGAGGACACCATGACCAGCAAGAAGACCCTCGCCGACCGCGCCGCCGCTGCCCCCACCGAGCTCCACAAGGCGTTCGCCGAGTGGCTGTACGTGCAGACCGGCGTCAAGGTGGACCTGAAGACCCTTCAGCTCGCGGTGTCGATGCGGCACGACTTCCAGGCCAGCGAGGAGAACCAGCAGTCCCTGGCGGCCCGCAAGGCGGAGGCGGAGCGCAAGCGCAAGGCTGCCGCTGCTGAGAAGAAGGCTCGTCTCCAGAAGCAGCTGGCCGCCCTCCAGGCTGAGCTGGACAAGGCCGACGAGCCCGAGACCGCACCGGTTCTGCCGGCGGAGACCCCCGCACCGGCCCCGGCTGCCGCGCCCCGCACCCGCAAGGCGGCCCAGCAGCCCACCCCTGCCGAGAGCGCGGCGGCCCCCGAGGCCCCGGCCCAGCCCGCCCGGCGTGCTGCCCGTACGCGGCGCGCGGCGGCTCCGAAGCCCGCTCAGGCCTGACCCAACAGAAACGGCCGGGCTGGAGTTGCGACCTCCAGCCCGACCCTGAACCCCGAAGGGAACCAACACCATGAAGCGTACCGCCACCCACCACCGCGCGCCCCGCTCGTACCGTCTCGTCCGGCTCCGGGCCCGGCTCCTGAGCGAGGACGGCCTCTGGTTCTCGCTGCTGGGCCTGTCGACGGCGGGGTTCGGCCTGCTGCTCGGAGCCGACGGCGTCTGGCGCCTGGTGAGCACCATCGTCCGCTCCATCTTCGGCCTCTTCTTCTGACAACCCGCTGAGCCCGCTACGCCTCTACCGAAGGCGTAGCGGGCCTGCACCACATTCCAGGAGCAACACATGGCGGGTATCCGCGAGGTCCAGCGCAAGAACGGCTCGGCGTGGGAGGTGCGCTGGACAGACGGCGGCCGGGACGTCCAGATGACGTGCGCAACGCTCAAGGAGGCTGAGCGCGAGAAGCTCCGCATCGAGGACGAGCTCGACGCGGGCCGCTCGACCCTGTGGCGCGTCGAGAAGCGGACCGTGGCTCAGGTTGTAGAGGCGTGCATCAAGGCCGGAGAGGTGGAGTTGAAGGCCCGCACCATCGACGGCCAGCGCGCCATCCTCCGCAACCACATCGCCCCGGCTCTCGGACAGCGGCGGATCGGCTCGCTGCGTGCCCGGGACGTCGAGAAGTGGGTAGCGAAGCTGGCGGAGAAGCTGTCCCCGGGCACCGTCCGGGTCATCTACAACGTGCTCAACAAGGCCGCCAAGTACGCCATCCGTCATGAGTGGTTGGTGGTGAACCCGTGCTCTGGCGTTGCACTCCCCAAGGACCGCTCAGAAGTTGTGGACGACCGCCACTTCCTCACTCCCCTCCAGGTCGCGGCGCTCGCTGAGGCGCTGTCCGAGAAGCAGGAGTGGTTCGGGCTGCTGGTGCGCATGGCCGCGTTCACTGGGCTCCGTGCTGGAGAGCTGGCAGCGCTCCGTGTGGGGGACGTGAACCTGCTCCGCGGAGAGGTCCAGGTGCGGCGCACGGTCCGCCGGGGCAAGGGCGAGTGGCTGTACACAAGCCCCAAGTCCAAGAAGAGCGTCCGAGACGTGCCGCTCCCTGGAGCTCTCAGGGCAGAGCTGGAGGCCTGGCTCGCTGCCCACCCCAACCGCCACGACCCCGACGCGCGGCTGTGGCCGGGGCTGCGGAGCGCGGGCCGCAACGGCGCAGCGACAGACTGGGACAGGGTGCTCGACATGAACAACTGGTGCGGCAGGTACTTCCGTCCGCTGGTGCGGAGTGGTGTTGCCGGCCTGCCGACCGGACTCCGCTGGCACGACCTCCGCCACACCTACGCCTCGATCATGGCTGCTGCACCTGGCATCACCGTCTACGACATCTCCAAGTGGCTCGGGCACAGCTCCATCTCGGTCACGGAGAAGGTCTACATCCACCTGTTCCGCACCGACTACAGCGACAAGATGAGCGCCGTAGACGCCTTCCTGTCCGGGGCGGGCCAGAGTCTCGGACAGAGCGGCTCCGTCACGGCCCTCCGTCTGAGCGCTGCCGCCAGATAACGGGTCCGCCGGGCCCGGGGGAAGGCTCCCGGGAGATCTCTCGGCGACCGAGCGCGTCGGGGACGCCCGTAGTATGGGCGTCCCCCTCGTCAAGCCTGCCGGGCGTCGGTTACGGTTGTAGTAGAACCGTAACCCTCCTCCAGGCGCGCAAGAGCCCCCGGCGGGCCAGGAAGGGAAGGCGTCGGCTTCCTCTCCACCGGGGGCTCTTGCTATGTGGAGCTTCTCTCGCAGGAGGGATGTAGCCGGGGCATCTCCGGCATCCAACCTTGCGCCGGGCGCAACGGTTCCGGCAACGAGATGGCTCGTGGTCTGTGGTGTTACTCGGCGGTGCAGGCGGCGCGGAGCTCGTCCAGCGCGGCGGACCAGACAGCGGGCTCGATGTTGTTGAGGTCGCCACGGCTGTAGTTGGCCGGGTGGGCGGGCTTGCCGTTGGCGACACGGAGCACGTTCAGCAGCTCCATCCCGGGCTTGCTGCGGTTGTTGAGCGTGGCCTCGACCAGGACCTCAAGGTCCTCGGTGTCGATGTCGATGAGAGCCATAGCTTTGCCTCTTCCTGGAGTTTGGTTTGCTGGCTTTGGTGAGGAGTTGGTCAGTCCAGAGGGGCAGCGCGGTCGGCCGCCTTGCCGACACCTCGCAGGAGACGGGCGGCGGCGGCCTGGGCCGTGGCGGGGGCGGTGCTGCGGCGCGGGGTGCGGCGCGGGGTGACAGCGGCGGCGTTGCGCTGGGCAGAGGAGCCCTCGGAGCCGCGCTCCGGGGCCAGAACGTGGCGTCCGCGCAGCCGGGACAGCTGCGCCTCCCGGGCGGACATGGGCTCGTCGTCCTCGGTGTCGGTGTCCAGGCCGAACAGGTCGGGCATGTCCTCGGCCAGCTCGACAATCTGCGCCTTGAGCGGCTGGTCCAGGTCGAGGGCTCGGACGTACTTCGCGGCCTGGGGCTCGGCCATGCCTGCCTTCTTGAGGGCGGCAATGGCCTTCTGGGTCTTGTCCATTGTGGGTTTCCTTCCCGAGTGCACATGTGTTGGGTCTTGAATCGTCGTTGTCCAAGTCCCCCACTCGGGGCGTCCCTGCCTTCCCGCACTATCCAGTGTGGAATGTGGCACTTGCTTCTGCACTGGTGGGCCACACGGCTTTCCTGTGCGTATTCTGTTGTTCTGCCAGGCTCTCCAGAGTCGCTATTCAGCGGGATTCCGTGTTGCCTACGTGGCTCCGGCTCAGCTGTCGGGCTCCCGTTCGAAATCCATCTCCGGGGAATCCTCGTGCTGTGGTGCTCTGCCAGTACCCGCTAAGCAGCGGGCGAATGGGAGAAGCCTACCTCTCCCGTGGGCGGCTATTCCTGCTCCTTGCGGGCCCGCAGCATCTTCTGGACATCCAGAGCGTCGCTCTCGGGAGTGTGCGTCAACACCGCAATCTGCTGCGGCATGTCCAGGCCGAGAAGGCGAGCGATGCGCTCCTCGGTGCGGATGACGGCGTTGATGGCCTTCTCGTCACCGGCCGTCACCTTGCTCCAGAGCGAGCGGATGTAGACCTCCAGCCGGGCGACCTGGCGCGTGCGCATCTCGTCGACCTTGGGGTGCACTCGCTTGGTGATGTGCAGCTCGATCCGGGTCCGCACGGTCTTCTGGGAGAATCCCATCTTCTCGGCGATCTGGTAGGTGGAGAATCCCGCCACCTGGAGTTCGTAGCACTTGCGCGCCTCTTCCAGCATCGCGGCGGGCGGCTTGCGGTTGTTTGCTGGCATGGTGCCTCCTCTCGTTCCGTCGTTCCGATAAGGCTACTGTGCGCAGCGGAATTCAGATGTGGAGGTGGCGGTGGTAGTAGCACCGTCCCTCCCGGAATTGGGGCGAATCGGGCGCGGATAGGGGCGCAGCCCGCTCCGGGGCGGAGAGCGGGCTGCGGAGATAGGCCGAGAACCGATTCTTTCTGAGCTCTGCCGAGAGCGGGAGGTGAGTTCGGGGGTTTCCTTGAGTGGGGCGGTTTTCTCTGGGCTACGGGGCCTTTACGCGATCCGGCGGAGAGCGGCGGTGTGGACCCGGACGAGAGTGTGGCCTGTGGGACAGGGCTCGGCGGGGGACGGGAGGGAGCACTGCTCGCAGCCGAGGGTGTGGTCGAACAGGGCGGAGAACGCTTCGTTGGGGGACATGTAGTCGGGTGCGCAGGCGGGGCAGGCGTAGATGGAGCAGCCGGGGCCGCTCTGCTGCTCAATGTGGCGGACCAGGATGGGCGAGGTGGTGGTGGCCTTGCAGCCGACGCACATGCGGACGGGGGTGCGGGCGAGTTCTGGCATGCTGTGGAGTGTAGCGCGCTATAGACAAGTGTAGTGAGCTATGTGTGTCTTCGCAGGTCAGGAGGTGTCAGGGTTGCAGTCATGAGCGAAGAGGAGATTCGAGGGCTTGATCGGCGAGGGCCTGCACTCGTGTACATGGCCGTGGCGGACGACGTCGCCCGGCGGATCGCCAGCGGGGAGCTCAGCCCGGGAGACCGGGTGCCTGGCGAACTGGAGATGACAGAGACCTACGGCATCGCTCGGATGACCGTGGCGCGGGCCATGCGGGAGCTGCGGGAACGCGGCCTGGTCCAGACGGTCCGGGGCAAGGGAACATTCGTCCTGTAGAGCCCCGTGTGCACCTGTCGGAGACTCAGATTCCGAGCCCCTGACCGGGGGTCCGCCGGGGATTCCCGGGCCGGTCGGGCTCAATTGTGGGCGCTACCTCAGCGAACGCCTTACCGAACGCCGTTCTGGAAGAAGTACGTCCGGCCGCCGTTGCCGTTCCACACCACCTGGGTCTGCTGGTAGTGCTCGACGAACAGGCCGTACATGGTGACGTCGTTGCCGTTGACGGTGAGGCCGTTGGCGGCGGTGTTGCTCGTCCAGCCGACTCCGCTGCCGTGGTCGGCGCGCCAGATCCACATGTGGTCGCCGATCACGCTGTTGCTGTTGACCACGAGGGACTGGGTGGCCCTGCCGACGCCGGCGCCGCCGACCCGGAAGAACACGTCGTGCAGCGAGGTCGGGTTCGCCGAGTGGTCGGCGGCGGAGCCGGCCGGGCCGACCCGCATCAGCACCGCGGAGTCGGTGGTGCCCGCGTCGATCAGCAGCCCGGCCACCTTGACGCCGTCGACGTCGGCGACGGTCATCGCGGTGACGCCGTTGTCCGGTACCAGCGTGGCGAGGCCGAGGCCGAGCACCACGGTGTCGGGACGGGTCAGGTCGATCGAACGGTCGAGGTGGTACACACCGGGCGTGAACAGCAGGTTCTTGCCCTGACCGAGTGCGCCGTTGATGTCGGCGGCGGTGGCGCCGGGCTTGACGATGTGGAACTGGTCGATCGGCAGCGAGCTGCCCTGCTGCGCCCCGCCGGCCCAGCTGGTGCCGCTGCTGTTGCTGCGCAGCGCCGGGACGAACACCTTGTAGGCGCCGGACGTGTCCACGTACAGGAACGGCTTCTCGCGGACCACCGGGGTCTGGCCGACGGTGGTGTAGGGCGGGTCGGGGAAGGAGTTGGCCGGGGCGTTGACGTCGCCGACGAAGACCATGTTCCAGTTGGAGCCCGTCCAGCTGCCCCACTGGGCGTTGCGGGAGAGCCACTGCTGCTGGGAGCCGGAGCGGACCTGCCCGTCGATCTTCGAGTCGGCGATGAGGCCGCCGCTGGACCAGCCGCCGTCGTCCAGCTGGAGGTTGCCGCGGACGTGCATCCGCCGGTAGGGCGCGGCCTGCGAGACGGCCCAGCGGTCGGTGCCGCCGGTCGGGTTGACCGAGAGGTTCTCGGCGGAGCGCCAGAAGTTCTGGGTGGCGTTGCCCTGGAACCAGTCGGCCTCGGCGTGCACGGCGCCGTTGATGGTCACGTCGTCGGGGGAGAGGCCGAGCCCGGCGACCTGGGTGTAGAAGCCGACGTTGGCGTCGACGCTGTAGCTGCCGGGCTTGAAGAGCAGGGCCTGCCGCTGGCTGCCGAACTGGTTGGACTCCTGCTGGGAGAAGACCGAGTTGAGCTTCGCCTGGATCGTCGAGGCCGGCATCGACGGGTCGAAGACCGCCACGTTGGGCCCGAAGTCCGGGGTGCCGGGCGGGTTCTGGCTGCCGCTGCCGAAGGAGAAGGACTGTGCGGCGGTGCCGTTGCAGGTCCACTGCTGGAACTGGACGGCGTCGGCGGTGGAGGCGCTCGGCACGTCCAGGCACTTGCCGCTGTTGCGGTTGACGAAGTGGTACGTGCCGCCGGCCTCGGCGACCGGCTGCCACTGCTGGTTGAGGCCGCCGCCGTACGCCCACAGCTGGATCTTCCCGCCGTCGGCGGTGGAGACGTCGGTGACGTCGAGCACCTTGGTGGTGTCGTTCCGGGCGTTGATCCGGACGTAGCCGCTGCCGGTGTCCTGGAACTGCCACTGCTGGGCGTTGGTGCCGTTGCAGCCGTACTGCTGCACGGCGGTGCCGTTGGCGGTGGCGGCGGCCGCCGCGTCCACGCACTTGCCGCTGTGCTTGGCGACGACGGTGGTGAAGCCGGTCGGCAGGCCGGCCGCCCGGGCGGCGGGGCCCTGGACGAGCAGGACGGCGGTGGAGGCCGAGGCGATCAGGCCGACGGCGGTGACCAGCGGGAGGGCCCGCCGGCGGGCGTGGGCACGCCGGTGCCCGGGTGTCGATGGCACGGTTGTGCTCCTCTCGTGTCGGGGCCGGGCGTCAGGCCGGCAGGGTCCACTGCTGGTTGGCGCCGGCGAAGCAGTCCCAGATCTGCAGCCGGGTGCCGTTGGCGGAGCTCGGTCCTGTGGCGTCCAGGCAGCGGCCGGAGGAGGGGTTCACCAGGGTCCTGTCGGCGCGGGCCTGCCACTGCTGGGCGCCGGTGCCGTTGCAGTCGTACAGCTGCACCTGGGTGCCGTTGGCGGTTCCGGCGGCGGTGACGTCCATGCACTTGCCGAGGGCGCGGACCGTGCCGTCGGTGCCGACCGTCCAGGTCTGCGCGGCGGTGCCGTTGCAGTCGTACAGCTGGATCGCGGTGCCGTTGGCGCTGTTCGCCGCGGCGACGTCCACGCACTTGCCGCCGTAGCCGGTGATCCGGCCGGTGCGGCCGGTGGGCGGCGGGGTGGTGGTGCCGGTGAGCGCGTTGAAGGTCTTGGTGAACTGGTACGGCGACTGCGGGGTACCGCTGCAGGAGTCGGAGAGCGTGCCGTTGACGGCGCAGGCCTTGTCGCGGCCGATCGCCCAGAAGGCGAGCTGCTGGATGCCGCGGGAGGCGGCGAAGGACTCCAGGGTGGTGGCGTTGCCGGTGGTGAAGACCTCGGCGGTGGTGTCGTTGACCCCGATCATCGGGGTGTTGCCCTCCATCGCCCAGAGCTGCTCGGAGGTCTTGCCGGTCCATATCTGCCCGAGCTGGGTGTGCAGGCCGTTGGCGGCGTTGATCGCGGCCTGCCCCATGTCCATGGCCGGGCCGTAGTCCATGGTCATGATGTTGACCATGTTGACGTCCAGGCCGCGGCTCTTGGCGTTGTTCAGCAGGCTGATCGAGTTGGACTCCAGGCCGGACGGGCTCACCGGCAGGGTGTAGTTCACGGCGAGCCGCTTGCCGGCCGCCGCGTACTGCTGCTGGAGGCCGGCCAGCGCCTGGTTGCGGCGGTCGTTGGCGGCGGTGTCGTTGAGTGCCGAGCCCTCGATGTCGAGGTCGATCCGGGTCAGGTCGAGGGTGTCGATCACCCGCTTGTACTGGGCCTGGAGTGCGGAGACGCTGGTGCAGGCCTGGCCGAGTTCGGTGCCTGCGGCGCCGCCGAAGGAGGCGATCACGTCGCCGCCGGCCGAGCGCAGGCTGTTGATCGCGGCCTGCCAGGAGGCATCGGCGATGTCGGTGCTGCCGTTGAAGGTGGCGTTGCAGCTGCCGTTGCTGATCACGAACGCCAGGGTGAAGTACTTGAGACCGGTCGCGTTGCGCACCTCGGTCATCACCGAGGGCGACTTCCAGGTCTCCAGGTACGGCGCTGCGAAGTGGGCCGGGAAGCCCGGCCCCGGGTTGGCGGCAGCGGCGGCGGGCGTGCCGCCGGCCACCAGCAGTGCGGCGGCCGTCGCGGGCAGCGCGGCCGCCGTCGCGACGGTGCGGACAAGGTTGCGGAGCAAGGTGTTCTCCTCCTGCCCGGGGTGTCACCCGGGCGTGGTGGGGTGAGGATCAGGGACCTTTGCATTCACGAAGTGAACATTGCGCAGCACTGAACGGCCCGGTCGACAGGGCGGAACGGCCGTCGGGCAGTGCGCTGTGATGGAGCGGACGGATCTCCTTGCGATCCGTCAACAACCCTCCACAGCAACCATCTGGTGGGATGTCACCAGCTCCTCCCGGGTGCGGCGGACGGTGCAGGGGTCCCGGCGAATTGGTCTGGACCCTTTTTCAGAACGTGAAGTTAGGCCCGTTGAACCATTCGCGTCAACCCCCATGCTTACAGAAGCCGAAGGCGGCGCGCTCGGTCACGCTGCGTGTCCCGGGGCGCCGACACCCCGGGGCCGGTGGAGTATGAGGGGGAGAGGAGACCACCGGGCGAGGTGAACGAGATGGAGGACCGCCGCTTCCCGTTCCTCGACGGCGTCGCCGGGGCGCTCGTCGACGGCAGCGGCACGATCGTCGGCTGCACCAGCGCGGTCGAGGATCTGCTCGCCCTGCCCGCCCGGGCCCTCGTCGGCCGCCCGCTGCGCGACCTCCTCGCCGACCCGGACAGCTGGCGCAGCCCCGACGACTCCGCCGCCGGCTGGGACGGCAAGGTCACCGTCCGTACCGGCGACGGCCGCCCGCTCAACCTCGACGTCCGCGTCCTCACCCTGCACGGCGGCAACCCCGCCGACCCGGCGGCCACCCGGCAGGTCGTCCTCGGTGCCAAGTCCTCCACCGTCGCCCGGTGGCGCCAGGACCAGGCCTTCACCCGCGAACTCTTCCTCCAGGACCGCTTCGGCCTCGCCGTCTTCGACACCGACCTGCAGATCGTCCGCACCAACACCCACCTGCTGCCGTACAGCGGCGTCCCGCCCACCCTCACCGGCCTCAGGCTCGCCGACTTCCTCCAGTCCCAGGACGCCGTCGCCCTGGAGGCCCACCTGCGCGAGGTCCTGGAGACCGGCCGCCCGCTGGTCCTCGCCGAAGGCCTCGCCCGCACCGTCGTCGACCCCCGCAGCGGCCGGATGATGGCCATCTCCGCCTTCCGCCTGCAGGACGCCGATGGCGTCGTCATCGGCCTCACCGTGCTGTTCACCGACATCACCGAACAGCACCGCTCCCGGCAGCGCCTCGCCCTGCTGCACCGGGTCACCGCCGCCGCCGGTGGCTCCCTCTCGGTCACCGGCACCGCCGAGGGCCTCGCCAAGGCCCTCGTCTCCGACCTCGCCGACGTCGCCGTGGTCGACATCGCCGCCGCCGTCTTCACCGGCGACGAACCCGCCCCCGACCCCACCGGCCGCCTGCTGCTGCGCCGCACCGCCGTGGCCGGCGAGGCCGCGCCCGCCACCGGCGACACCGTCCTCGTCCGCGCCGACGGCACCCCCGACCGCGACACCACCGCCGAGGCCGCCCACGACTGGGAGATCACCGCGCCGCTGGTGGCCCGCGGCATCCTGCTCGGCCAGGTCACCAGCCGCCGCAACCGCTGGAAGGACCGCTACGAGGAGGGCGACCGGCTGCTGCTCGCCGAGATCGCCGCCCGGGCCGCCCTCGCCGTCGACAACGCCCGCCGCTACACCCGCGAGCACCGCGCCGCCGTCGGCCTCCAGCGCAGCCTGCTGCCGCCCGCCGTCCGCACCGTCGCCGCCGTCTCCACCGCCAGCGTCTACCTGCCCACCGACAGCGCCGGCGGCGTCGGCGGCGACTGGTTCGACGTCATCCCGCTCTCCTCCGCCCGGGTCGCCCTGGTCGTCGGCGACGTCGCAGGCCACGGCCTGCAGGCCACCGCCACCATGGGCCGGCTGCGCACCGCCGTCCGCACCCTCGCCGACCTCGACCTGGAGCCGGACGAACTGCTCGTCCACCTCGACGACCTGGTCTCCCAGCTGCTCTTCGAGGGCGACTTCGCCGCCGACGCCGAGGACACCGACCACGCGGACCGGGAAGCCCCCGCGGACACCGCCCGCGCCGGCCGCCGGCAGCGGCCCGAACCCGGTTCCGTCGGCGCGACCTGCCTGTACGCCGTCTACGACCCGGTCACCCGCGGCTGCACCGTCGCCAGCGCCGGCCACCCGCCGCCCGCCGTCGCCGCCCCCGACGGCACCGCACACTTCCTGCCGGTCACCCCCGGCCCGCCGCTCGGCGTCGGCGGCCTGCCCTTCGAGGCCACCGAGACCGTCCTCGACCCGGGCAGCGTCCTCGCCCTCTACACCGACGGGCTGATCGAACGCGGCGAGGGCGACATCGACGAGGGCATGGCCGAGATCGGCCGCCGGCTCTCCGCGATCGCCCGCGAGGACCGCCCCCTGCGCGAGGCCGCCCTGCAGGTCGTCGCCGGACTGCCGCCCACCCGGCTCCGCGACGACGTCACCCTGCTGCTCGCCCGCACCCGCGCCGTGCCCGCCGCCGACACCGCCGCCTGGTCCGTGGAACCCGACCCGGCCGCCGTCGCCCGCGTCCGGGCCGACGCCACGGACCAGCTCGCCGCCTGGGGCCTCGACGAACTGGCCTTCACCACCGAACTCGTCCTCAGCGAACTGGTCACCAACGCCATCCGCTATGCCGGCGGCCCGGTCGGCGTCCGGCTGATCCGCGCCGACACCCTCACCTGCGAGGTCTCCGACGGCAGCAGCACCCAGCCGCGGATGCGGCGCGCCCGCCTCACCGACGAGGGCGGCCGCGGCCTCTACCTGGTCGCCCAGCTCACCGACCGCTGGGGCAGCCGCTACACCGCCGCCGGCAAGACCATCTGGACCGAACAGGAACTCCCGACCGACTCCTGACACGGGCGCATCGGGACAGGCACCCAGGGGCGGGTGGGGGCACCTCCCGGCCGAAGGCTGGGGGAGAACTGCGCGATCCGGATGCGGGTCGCCGTACGAATCGCGTCACCGCAAGGTGCTCCGCAGGAACTCCCGGTTCAGTGTCGAAATCGCCGACAGCGGGATGCCCTTGGGACAGGCCGTCGCGCATTCGCCGGTGTTGGTGCAGCCGCCGAAGTCCTCGGCGTCCATCGCCCCGACCATGCCCCGTACCCGGCCCGACCGCTCGGGTGCGCCCTGCGGCAGCAGGTTGAGGTGCACCACCTTCGCCGCCGTGAACAGCATCGCCGAGCCGTTCGGGCAGGCCGCCACGCAGGCCCCGCAGCCGATGCAGGCGGCGTGCTCGAAGGCCGCGTCCGCCGCCTCCTTGGGCACCGGCGTGGCGTGCGCCTCCGGTGCGCTGCCGGTCGGCGCGGTGATGTACCCGCCGGCGCCGATCACCCGGTCCAGTGCGGAGCGGTCCACCACCAGGTCCTTGACCACCGGGAACGCCGCGGCCCGCCACGGCTCCACGTCGACGGTCGCGCCGTCCTCGAAGTGCCGCATGTGCAACTGGCAGGTGGTGGTCGGCTGCGGGCCGTGCGCCTGCCCGTCGATGACCATGCCGCAGGCGCCGCAGATCCCCTCGCGGCAGTCGTGGTCGAAGGCCACCGGCTCCTCGCCGCGCAGCGCCAGCGTCTCGTTGAGGGTGTCCAGCATCTCCAGGAAGGACATGTCGGGGCTGATCTCCCCGACCTGGTAGGTGGTGAAGCCGCCGGGCTCGTCCGGGCCGGCCTGCCGCCAGATCCGCAGGGTGAGGTTCATGCGTAGCTCCGCTGGGTGGGGTGGACGTACTCGAAGGAGAGCTGCTCCCGGTGGAGCACGGGGGCGCGGCCGGTGCCGGTGAACTCCCAGGCGGCGGCGTACGAGAAGGCCTCGTCGTCGCGCAGCGCCTCGCCCTGTGCGGTGCGGCTCTCCTCGCGGAAGTGGCCGCCGCAGGACTCGGTGCGGTGGAGTGCGTCCAGGCACATCAGCTCGGCGAGTTCGAGGTGGTCGGCGACCCGGTTGGCCTTCTCCAGCTGCTGGTTGAGGCTCTCCCCGCTGCCCGGCACGGTGACCCGCCGCCAGAACTCCTCGCGCAGTTCCGGGATGCGGGCGAGCGCGCGGCGCAGCCCGGCGTCCGTGCGGGCCATCCCGCAGTCGTCCCACATGATCCGGCCGAGTTCGCGGTGGAAGGACTCGGGGGTGCGGTCGCCGCGCACCGCGAGCAGCCGCTCCAGCCGGTCCACCACCTCCTGCCGGACGCCGGCGACCTGCGGGTCACCGGGGTCGAGCGGCTCCGAACCCTGCCGCGCCAGGTAGTCGTTGAGCGCCGGCGGCAGGACGAAGTAGCCGTCGGCCAGGCCCTGCATCAGGGCGCTGGCGCCGAGCCGGTTGGCGCCGTGGTCGGAGAAGTTGGCCTCGCCGATCGCGAACAGGCCCGGCACGGTGGTCTGCAGGTCGTAGTCCACCCACAGCCCGCCCATGGTGTAGTGCACTGCGGGGTAGATCCGCATCGGCACCCGGTACGGGTCCTCCGCGGTGATCCGCTCGTACATCTCGAAGAGGTTGCCGTAGCGCGCGGAGACCGTGTCCCGGCCCAGCCGGGCGATGGCGTCCGCGAAGTCCAGGTACACGCCCTGGCCGCCCGGCCCGACGCCGCGGCCCTCGTCGCAGACCGCCTTGGCGGCGCGGGAGGCGATGTCGCGCGGCACCAGGTTGCCGAAGGACGGGTACATCCGCTCCAGGTAGTAGTCCCGTTCGGCCTCGGGGATCTCCGCGGGCGGGCGGGTGTCCCCGGCCGCCTTCGGCACCCAGATCCGGCCGTCGTTGCGCAGCGACTCGCTCATCAGGGTGAGCTTCGACTGGTGGTCGCCCGAGCGGGGGATGCACGTCGGGTGGATCTGGGTGAAGCACGGGTTGCCGAACCACGCGCCGCGGCGGTGCGCCCGCCAGACCGCGGTGGCGTTGGAGTTCTTGGCGTTGGTCGACAGGTGGAAGACGTTGCCGTACCCGCCGGTGGCCAGCACCACCGCGTCCGCGAGGTGCGTGCCGACCTCGCCGGTCACCAGGTCGCGGGCGACGATCCCGCGGGCCCGGCCGCCGGCCACCACCAGGTCGAGCATCTCGGTGCGCGGGTGCATCTCCACCCCGCCGCCGGCGATCTGCCGCGACAGCGCCTGGTAGGCGCCGAGCAGCAGCTGCTGGCCGGTCTGCCCGCGGGCGTAGAAGGTCCGCTGCACCTGCACCCCGCCGAACGATCGGGTGTCCAGCAGGCCGCCGTACTCGCGGGCGAACGGCACGCCCTGCGCCACGCACTGGTCGATGATCTCCACCGAGATCTGCGCCAGCCGGTGCACGTTGGACTCCCGCGCCCGGAAGTCGCCGCCCTTGACGGTGTCGTAGAACAGCCGTCGCACGCTGTCGCCGTCGTTGCGGTAGTTCTTCGCCGCGTTGATGCCGCCCTGTGCGGCGATCGAGTGCGCCCTGCGCGGTGAGTCCTGGAAGCAGAACTGCACCACCCGGTAACCCTGTTCGGCGAGCGTCGCCCCGGCCGAGGCGCCGGCCAGGCCGGTGCCGACCACGATCACGGTGTGCTTGCGGCGGTTCGCCGGGTTGACCAGCTTCGCCTCGAACCGCCGCCGGTCCCAGCGCTGTTCGATCGGCCCGGCGGGCGCCTTGGTGTCGACGACCGGCTCGCCGACGGTGTAGTCGAGGTACGGGGTCACTTCACCGCTCCGATCATCACGGCCACCGGCACGGCGAGGAACCCGGCCGTCAGCACCAGCGCCAGTACGTTCGCCGTCGCCTTCAACACCCGGTCGCGGCGCGCATCGTTGAGGCCGAGGGTCTGCGCGGCGCTCCAGAATCCGTGCCGCACGTGCAGCCCGACGGCCAGCATGGCCACGATGTAGATCCCGCCGCCGTACCAGGTGGAGAAGGACGCCACCACGTTCTGGTACGGGTGGCCCTCCTCGGCCCGCGGGTTCACCGTCAGCGTGGTCAGGTCCAGGATGTGCCAGACGATGAACAGCGCCAGGATCACCCCGCCCCAGCGCATCGTCCGGGTCGCATAGCTCGCCCGCGCCCGGCGCCGCGCGTACTTCTGCGGCCGCGCCGCCAGATCGCGCCGGCTCAGCTGGTACGCGGCGACGCCGTGCGCCACCACCGAGGCCAGCAGCACCAGCCGGGCGATCCACAGGAACCACGCGTGCCCGAGGAAGGGCTGTCCGACCGTGCGCAGCCACGCCGCGTAGCCGTTGAGGTCGTCCGGCCCGAAGAAGATCTTCAGATTCCCCAGCATGTGGGCCACCAGGTACAGCAGCATCACCGCACCGCTGGCGGCCATCACCGCCTTCTTGCCGATCGTCGAACCCCACAGCGCCGCCAGGGCGTGCCGGGGCCGACGCGTTCCAGTCGCCAGAGCCATGCGCTCCACGCTAGGAACGAGCCCCACCCCACGTCCAAGACATGAAAAGGCTCGCCACGATAGGCTCAGGCTATGGAAAGGCGACGCACCCCAGGGGCGCGTGGGTGACCCTAGGTTGGCATCGTGCAACTCCAGCAGCTCCGCTACTTCACCGCCGTCGCCGAGCTCGGCAACTTCACCCGGGCCGCCGAGCGGCTGCACGTCGCGCAGCCCTCGCTCTCCCAGCAGATCAAGGCGCTGGAGCGGGAGCTGGGCGCCGAACTGCTGCACCGCACCCGCGGTGCCACCACCCCCACCGATGCGGGCGAGGCCCTGCTGCCGCTGGCCCGCCGCATCCTCGCCGACACCGACAGTGCCCGCCTGGCCGTCCAGGAGACCGTCCAGTTGCGCCGCGGCCGGGTCCGCCTCGGTGCGCCGCCCAGTCTCTGCGTCAGCCTGCTGCCGGACGTGCTGGGAGCCTTCAGGGGCCGCTTCCCCGGTGTCGACCTGCAGATCAGCGAGGGCGGCTCCGGCGATCTGGTGGCCGCGCTGGACGCCGGTGAGCTGGACCTGGCGCTGATCGTCTCCCCGAGCCCGGGCGGCGGCACCCTGCCGACGCTCGCGGTCACCCCGCTGCTGCACGAGGACCTGGTGCTGGTGTCCGCCCGGCCGCTGCCCCACCAGGCCGTCGCCGTCGAGGAGTTGCGCGATCGGCCGCTGGTGATGTTCCGCGCCGGGTACGCACTGCGCGACGCCACCCTGGCGGCCTGCCGGGAGGCCGGCTTCGAGCCGCGCTTCGCGGTCGAGGGCGGCGAGATGGACGCGGTGCTCGGCTTCGTCCGGGCCGGGCTCGGGCCCGCCGTGGTGCCCGCGATGGTCGCGGCCCGCTCCGGCCTGCCCACCGCCCGCTTCACCGGTGCCGGCCTCGGCCGCACCATCTCGCTCGCGCACGGCCGGGACATCCCGCTCGGCCGCGCCGCCGACCGGATGCGCGCCACCGTCGCGGAGCAGCTCGCCGCACAGGCACGGCGCGGCGAGCTGCCGGAAGGCACCCGGCTGCTCGCCGCGCCGTGACCGGCGGCGGTACCACTCAGCAGATCCGCGGCAGCTGCTCGCCGACCGGCAGGTCGATCACCCGCGTCCCGCCGAGTGCGGTCCGTGCGACCACCATCCCGGGGTGGTCGGCCACGCACTCGCCGATCACCGCCGCGCCCGCGCCGAGCGGGTGCGCCCGCATCGCCGCCAGCACCGCCTCGGCGTGCTCCCGCGGCACGAACGCGACCAGCTTGCCCTCGTTGGCCACGTACAGCGGGTCGAGGCCGAGGATCGCGCAGGCGTTGGCGACCTCCGGCGGGACGGGGATGCTGCGCTCCTGGACGACCACGCCGACCCCGGCCGCCGCCGCGATCTCGTTGAGCGAGGCGCCGAGCCCACCGCGGGTGGGGTCGCGCAGTACGTGCAGGTCCGGGGCGACCGCCAGCATCGCCTGCACCAGGCCGCCGAGCGGGGCGCAGTCGCTCTGCACGCCGACCCCGAACTCCAGGCCCTCGCGGACGCTCATCACGGCGACGCCGTGCAGCCCGATCGCCCCGCTGACGATCACCACGTCGCCCGGTTCGGCGCGCTGCGGCCGGATGTCGACCCCGGCCGGGATCAGCCCGATGCCGGCGGTGTTGAGGTAGATCCCGTCGCCGCGGCCGGCCTCGACGACCTTGGTGTCGCCGGTGGCCACCTCGACCCCGGCGGCCCGTGCCGCGGCGCCGAGCGCCTGGGCGACCCGGGCCACCTGGGCGGTCTCCACGCCCTCCTCCAGGATGAACCCGCAGGACAGGTAGGCGGCCGTGGCGCCGCTCATCGCCAGGTCGTTGACGGTGCCGTTGACGGCCAGGTCGCCGATGCTGCCGCCGGGGAAGAACAGCGGCCGCACCACGTAGGAGTCGGTGGAGAAGGCGAGCCGCACCCCGCCGAGGGTGACGGCCGCGGAGTCGCCGAGCGCGGCCAGCACCGGGCCGCCGAAGGCGGGCGCGAAGACGTGCTCGACGAGTTCGGCGGAGAGCGCCCCGCCGCCGCCGTGCCCCATCACCACCCGCGGGTGGTCGCGCAGCGGCAGCGGGCAGGACCAGTTGGAGAAGTCGGGGGCGGCGAGGGTGTCGGTGTCAAGCAACGGGGCTCGCCTCCAGCGGGGCGGCGGGCGCGGCGGGCGCACCCAGGCGGCGGTACAGGTAGTAGGCGGCGCAGGCGCCCTCGCTGGAGACCATGGTCGCGCCCAGCGGGTTGCGCGGGGTGCACTCGGTGCCGAAGGCCTCGCACTGGTGGGGCTTGAGCAGCCCCTGCAGCACCTCGCCGGCCCGGCAGGCGGCCGGCTCGCAGGTGTTCACGCCGCCCACGTCGAAGCGGTGCTCGGCGTCGAATTCGCGGTAGCGCGAGGAGAGCCGCCAGCCGCTCTGCGGGATGGTGCCGATGCCGCGCCAGGCCCGGTCGGTGGTCTCGAAGACGTCGGCGAGCATGGCCTGCGCGGCCGGGTTGCCCTCGTCCCGCACCGCTCGCGGGTACGCGTTGTCCACGGTGTGCTCGCCGCGCTCCAGTTGGCGGACGGTGCGGCGGATGCCCTCGAGGATGTCCAGCGGCTCGAAGCCGGTGACCACGATCGGCACCTTGAACCGCTCGGCGAGTTCCGGGTATTCGGCGGTGCCCATCACGGAGCAGACGTGCCCGGCGGCGAGGAAGCCCTGCACCCGGCACTCGGGCGACTGCATGATCGCCTCGATGGCCGGGGGCACCCGCACGTGGGAGACCAGCAGGCTGAAGTTGCCGATGCCGCGCTTCTTCGCCTGGTACACCGTCATGGCGTTGGGCGGGGCGGTGGTCTCGAAGCCGATGCCGAAGAACACCACCTGCTTGTCCGGGTTCTGCTCGGCCACCCGCAGTGCGTCCAGCGGCGAGTACACCACGCGGACGTCGCCGCCCTCGCCGCGCACCCGGAACAGGTCGCGGTCGGTGCCCGGCACCCGCAGCATGTCGCCGAACGAGCAGAAGATCACCTCGGGCCGGGAGGCGATCTCCAGCGCCTTGTCGATCACCTCCAGCGGGGTGACGCACACCGGGCAGCCCGGCCCGTGGATCAACTCGATCCCTTCGGGCAGCAGTTGGTCGATGCCGTGCCGGATGATGGTGTGCGTCTGGCCGCCGCAGACCTCCATCAGCGCCCACGGCCGGGTGACCGACGCGCGGATGTCGTCCAGCAGCCGCCGGGCGAGGTCCGGGTTCTGGAACTCCTCCAGGTACTTCACTTCTTCTCCGCCTCCTTCGGGGCGCCCGCGGCGGCCTCCCACGGATCACCGAACTCCTCCTGCAGCAGGCCCAGTTCCTCGAAGAGTTCGAGCGTGCGGCGGGCCGACTCCTCGTCCAGGCGCTGCAGCGCGAACCCGACGTGCACGATCGCGTACTCACCGACCGCCAGGTCGGGCAGGTACTCCAGGCACACGTCCTTGACCACGCCGCCGAAGTCCACGACGGCCATCCGGGTGCCGTCGCGCTCCTCGATCTCCATCACCCTGCCGGGCACCGCCAGGCACATCGGAGTCTCCTCGTTCGTCCTCCGGGGGCGGCTTGCCCCCGGTCTTCAGCTGCCGGTCCGGGCGGCGACCACGAGCTGGCCGAGCGCCAGACCGCCGTCGTTGGGCGGCACCAGCCGGTGCCGCAGCACGGTGAAGCCGGCCGCCCGCAGCCGGTGCAGGCAGTCCTCGGTGAGCAGGGCGTTGCCGAACACCCCGCCGGTCAGCGCCGCGGTGGTGAGCCCGGTCCGCTCGCGCGCCTCGGTGCACAGCCGCTCCACCAGGGCGGCCACGGCCGAGTGGAAGCGCCGGGCGACGACCCCGGCGGGCGCCCCGGCCGCGACGTCGGCCACCACGGCCGCGAGCACCGGGCCCGGGTCGGCGACCAGCGCGGCCGCACCGTCGCCCGCGCCCGGCCGCAGCCCGAAGGCGTACGGCCGGTCGTCCGCAGCCGCGTCCAGCGCGGCCGCCTCCAACTCCACGGCGGCCTGCGCCTCGTAGCCGACCCGGTGGCAGACGTCGGCCAGCGAGGAGACGGCGTCGAACAGCCGGCCCATGCTGGAGGTCGGCACGCAGTTCAGCTCGCGCGCCAACTGCTGCTTCAGAACTGCCAGTTCCTCGGCCGGGCAGGCCGTCGTGCAGGGCAGCTCGGGAGCCCAGGGCAGGCCCGCCGCGTACAGGTGGGCGAGGGCCATCCGGTACGGCCGCTCCACCGCGGCGTCCCCGCCGGGCAGCGGCACGTAGCCGAGCTGTGCGAAGCGCTCGAAGCCGTCGTAGTCGGCGAGCAGGACCTCGCCGCCCCAGACCGCGCCGTCCTCGCCGTAGCCGGTGCCGTCGAAGGCGACGCCGATGACCTTCCCGGTGCCGTCCAGGCCGTGCTCGGCCATCGCGGAGGCGATGTGCGCGTGGTGGTGCTGCACGGTGCGGACCTCGCGCCTGCCGGCCTCGCGGCGCGCCCACAGGGCGGAGCGGTACCGCGGATGCCGGTCGGCCGCCAGCAGCTCCGGACGCACCCCGGTGACGGCCGCCAACTGGCGTACGGCGCGGCCGAATCCGGCGAGCGTGGCCAGGTCGTCCATGTCGCCGACGTGCCCGGACGGCCAGGCGGTGCGGCCCGCGGCCAGGGCGAAGGTGTTCTTGAGGTCGCCGCCGACCGCGAGCACCGGGCGGACCTCGACCGGCAGCGGCACCGGCAGCGGGGCGTAGCCGCGCGAGCGCCGGACGGGCAGCACCTCGCCGTCCACGACCCGTACCACCGAGTCGTCGCAGGGCACGTGGATCGGCCGGTTGTGCGCCAACCAGCCGTCCACCAGCGGCGCGAGGCGCTCCAGCGCCTCGTCGTCGTCGGTGACGATGGGCTCGCCGGACAGATTGCCGCTGGTCATCACCAGCAGCCGCGGCCCGTCCGGGTCGCCGGGCAGGCCGAGCAGCAGCCGGTGCAGCGGGGTGTACGGCAGCATGATGCCGAGGTCGGGGCAGCGCGGTGCGACACCGCCGGCGATCCCGTCCTCGTACGGCCTGCGGCGCAGCAGCACGATCGGGCGGGCGGGCGACTCGAGGGCCTCCCGCTCGGCGTCGCCGAGGTGCACCAGCGCGGCCGCCTGTGCGGTCGAACCGGCCATCACCGCAAAGGGTTTGTCGCCGCGGCGCTTGCGCCTGCGGAGTTCCGCGACGGCGGCGCCGCTGCCCGCGTCGCACACCAGGTGGTAGCCGCCGAGGCCCTTGACGGCGAGCACGGCGCCGGCGGCCAGCATCGCCCGGGCGCCGTCCAGCGCTTGGGCACCGGTGCGCGGCGCCCGCCCGGGCACGGTGAGCGAGAGGGTGGGCCCGCAGGCGTGGCAGCAGATCGGCTGGGCGTGGAAGCGCCGGTCGGCCGGGTCGCGGTACTCGCGGGAGCAGTCCTCGCACATCGGGAAACCGGCCATGGTCGTGGCGGCCCGGTCGTACGGCAGGCCGGTGACGATGGTGAACCGCGGCCCGCAGTGGGTGCAGGTGATGAACGGGTGGCGGTGCCGCCGGTCGGCCGGGTCGGCGAGTTCGGCCAGGCAGTCGGCGCAGGTGGCGGTGTCCGCCGGGATGAGGGTGCGGCTGCCGCCGCCGCCCGTGGACGGCACGATGGCGAAGCCCGGGTCGCCGGTGGCCTCGATCGCCTCGTGCAGCACGGAGAGGACCCGGGCCAGCGGCGGTGCGTCGCCGGCGATCCGCCGGCAGAACGCCTCGACGGCGTCGGGGCGGCCCTCCACCTCGGCGAGCACGCCCTCGCCGGTGTTGGTGACGTGCCCGGCCAGTTGCAGCTCCCCGGCGAGCGAGTGCACGAACGGGCGGAACCCCACGCCCTGCACGATGCCGCCGACCCGGACCCGGCGGCGCTCGACGGACGGCGCCGACGGCTCGGCCGTCACGAGGCGTCCAGCGGCAGCTCCGCCGGTGCCCCGTGCGCGTGCCCGTGGCTGTGCAGGTGGCCGCCCTCGTGACTGTGGCCGTGACCGGCGGTCTGCGGCGGCCCGTGGTGGTGCCCGGCGGCGGGCACGCCCATCACCGGCCGGTGCACGGCGCCGCCGTCCAGCACGGCGCAGGCGCGGTCCAGCAGCTGCCCGACGCCCTCCCCGGTGCGCGCCGAGGTGAAGACCACCTCGACCCCCGGGTTGACCCGCTCGATGTTGGCGAGGAAGGACTTCTCGTCGAAGCCGACCGCGTCCGCGAGATCCGCCTTGGTCACCACCACCAGGTGGGCCAGCCCGAAGGCGGTCGGGTACTTCAGCGGCTTGTCCTCGCCCTCGGTCACCGAGGCGAGCGCCACCCGCAGGCTCTCCCCGAGGTCGTACGAGGCCGGGCAGACCAGGTTGCCGACGTTCTCCACGAAGAGCAGCCGGGTGTCGTCCGGCAGCCAGCCGTCCAGGTGGCGGGCGAGCATCGCCGCCTCCAGGTGGCACAGCCCGTCGGTGAGCACCTGCTTGACGGGGGCGCCGGAACGGGCCAGCCGCAGGGCGTCGTTCTCGGTGGCGAGGTCCGCGGTGAGGGCGGCGGCGGGGATGCCGCGCTGCCCGGCGAGCACCAACTCGGCCTCCAGCAGCGCGGTCTTGCCGCTGCCCGGGCTGGAGAGCAGGTTCACCGCGACGGTGCCGCGGGCCGTGAGCGCCGCCCGCAGTTCCCGGGCGGCGTCCTCGTTGCGGGCGAGCACGGCCTGCTGGAGGTCGATGACTCGGCACATGGCGTCAGCCTTCCTGGTCGGCGTACGCCGGACGGTCCGCCCAGCGGACGCTGCGGATCTGCAGCTCCCGCCCGGCCACGAGCTCGGTGCCGGCGCCGTCGCCGCACCCCGGGCAGGTCAGCTCCGGCGGCATCCCGACCGCCCAGCCGGTGCCGCAGGCCGTGCACCTCGCCTGCCCCGGAACGGTCTCGGCGACCAGCTCGGCGCCTTCCAGGACCGTTCCGGCGCAGGCGAGTCCGAAGCAGAAGTGCAGCGAGTCGGGCACCACGCCGGCCAGTTCGCCGACCTGCAGCACCACCGACTCGACCCGGCCGGCCTCCTCGGGGGAGGCCTGCGCCACCTGCTCCACCACGGCCATGGCGATCGACATCTCGTGCATCGGCACCCCGTTCCGCGGCTGGAGGCGGTGACCGTCCGGTCGGCCACCATTACAGGCCGCTGCCCCGGGGTGCCGGGTGCGCCGCGCCGGACGGGCGGCGCGGGCTTACGCCATTCGCAGCATCGCGCCGCGGTCACATCCGCCGGATGTGCAGGTACCGCTTGATGTCCGGAAGGCTCTGCACGAGCACGGCGGTGGCAGCGGCGCTCAGAAGGACGATCAGGAGCTTGCGCATGAGGGTGCCTCTCTGTCGGTGGTGTCTAAGACCGGCCGGCAATCGGGGGCGGCGTCGCGGCGCCATGGCTCTCGCCCGAACGGCTTCTCCTCGGTCGCCGCAGCTCCGCTGCTACTCCCTCGTCGGCACCGCCCGGACTCGGCCCTGACGCCGCTCCTTCACCCACCCCCCGATTGCCGGTCGGTCTTGGTTCGGGAAGGTCGGCGGGCCCGCCGTCGAGGAGCCGGAGGACCACGGCGACGGCCTCGTCCACGGCCGCGGCGACCGGGGCGCTGAGCCCCATGCCCTCCTCGACGGACTCCGGTTCGCAGCCCACCACGAACACCTGCCGCGGCGGGCTGCCGCCGGTGCCGGCGCTGAGCGTGGCGAGCAGCGCCAGGACGGCGTCCGGGCCCATCCGGTGGCCGTCCAGGGCGGGCGCCTGCGGCTCGATGGCACCGGGCGCCGGTGCCTCCAGCAGGTACACCGTGCCCGGAGTGCCGCCGCGTTCGGTGGCGTCGACCAGGACGAGCGTGTCGTAGCCGTCCAGCAGCCGGTACGCCAGGTGCACGCCGCGCACCCCGATGTCGGCCACCTCGACGCCCTCGGGCAGCGGGCGGCCGGTGAGCCTGCGCACCGCCTCGACGCCGAAGCCGTCGTCGCCGAGGAAGATGTTGCCGACCCCGGCGACCAGGACCCGGCCTGCGGTCTCCCGGCGGTCCGTCATGACTCCTCCGCGAGGGCGAGTTCGTCCGGCTGGAAGTACAGGAAGCGGCCCTGGGCCCGCCACAGGTCGGCGCCCGGGTCGCCCTCCACGGTCACCGCCAGGTGCACCGCACCGTCGACGTCCTGCAGCACCGCCTCGACCAGCGCGGTGCGGCCCTGCAGGAAGAGGTCCTGGGCGTCGGTGCGGCGCCGGCCGGGCCGCAGCACGACCCTGTCGCCCGCGCCGACCGTGCGGCCGTCGATCACCACCCGGTCGCGGGCCGGGTCCACGCCCGGGTCGCCGCCCGGGTCCCACCACGGGGTGTCGGGGCGGACGCCGGGGACGGCGGCCTCCGCGGGCGGGCCCGCCGTCACCTCGCGCAGCGCCCGCATTGCACCGTGCAGACGCTCCATCACCTCCGGCGGCAGCGAGTCCGCCAGGTCGACCGCGGCGCCGGCCCGCTCGTCCGTGCCGCGGGCCTCCCGCTTCTCCCGCTCGGTCAGTGCGGAGGTGCGCAGCGCCAGGATCTCGTCGATCTCGGTGCCGTCGTACAGCGAGCCGGGGCTCTCCGGCGCCACCTGCGGGTGGTCCTCCAGGATGATCGGGGAGGACAGCACCACGTCGGCGCGGCCGTCGTCGCCGGCCAGCACCGGCCAGGTGCGCCGGTTCCGGCACTCGGCGACGGCCTCCTTGGCCCACTCCGGCGGGTCGGTCATCGACACGAAGGAGCCGCTGTCCAGGCCGAGCAGCAGGTGCGCGGAGACCAGCGAGTGCGCCAGCGCCTCCTCCCGGCCCTCCCCGGGGCCGGCCGTCCACGCCGTGGTGTTCTCCACCACCGCGCGCAGCCGGTACGCCGCGTAGGGGCCGGGCAGCGGCTGCAGCCGCACCCGCAGCACGCCGTCGACCTGGGCGCAGCGCCGCACCGTCCGGCCGACCGTCCGCCCGTCCTCGCCCTCGCGCACCGCCTCGATCTCGGTGCGGGCCGGGCAGTGCACCGGCACGGCGACCTCGCCCTCCAGCAGCTCGTCGACGGTCGCGGACAGCTGGACGCGCTCCTCGGCGCCCTCGTCCCACGGCGTCAGGACCCGGTCGGCGAGCTCCAGGGCCGTGGTGTCCTCGTGCCCGCCGTCCTCGCGCAGCCGCTGCACGGTGCGCCGCTGGACGCGCAGGAAGCGCAGTTCGGCGCTGATCGTGGCGCCGCGCCGCGGCTCCACCAGGAGCTCGGTGCACTGGTCGGGGTGTTCGCCGCTGCCCTCGCCGAAGCCCGGCGGCACCAGGACGCCGAACTGCCAGCGCAGCCGGTTCTTGGCGGACGAGGCCCGGTACGGGTACAGCACGTAGCCCTCGAACAGTACGGCGTCGGCGATCTGCCGGGCGCCGGCGAACCGCTCGGCGGCGGGGCGGACGGTGCTCATCGGGCTGCCTCCTCGGCCAGGGCGGGGCTGCCCGCGGCGGCCAGCAACGCGCGCACGGTGGCCTCCCAGGAGGGCAGTCCGTGCCGGGAGCGGTACGCCAGCAGCTCGTCCATGGTGTCCCGGGGGAGCCGCAGCCAGCCGCAGCCGGGGAAGTGCTGCTCCATCGCCTCCCGCCACACCCGCACCGGCAGGCGGACCCTGGTCTCCTTGTGCCAGGGCACCGGCTGCACGGCGAAGCCGTCCGCGCCGGTGAAGACGGTGCCGGAGAACAGCATCAGCAGCGGCGCGTCGCCGTCGGTGAGCGAGGCGAAGTAGCGGGTCGCCGCGATGTCCAGGTCGTAGCTGACCGGCACCGGCAGCTCCACCTCGGTGCTGCCGGTGAAGCCCGGCACCATCAGCGGGACCTGCGCGAACTGCACCGGGTTCAGGCTGGTGCCCCAGCGGGACCGCTCGCCGAAGAGGTCGCCGAGCCGCTCGGCCTCCGTGTCGTCGTAGCTGCGCCTCGCGGGCTCGATGCGCAGCTGGCAGCGGAGCGCCAGGGCGTGCACCCGGGCGCCGCCGGAGCCGATCCGCAGCCGGAAGAGCAGGGTCGGCCCGGCGGCGTACCGGTCGCCCTGCACCCCGGTGCAGTCGAAGGTCAGGTCACAGGTCGTCACGCGGTGTCCTCGGTCAGGGGCCGGGCGAGGCCGGCGAGGCGGTCGAAGAAGCCGTCCAGCTCGGCGCGGGCCGCGGGGCCGCCGTCGAAGCCCTGCCAGTGCAGCCGCATCCGCCCGACCAGTTCGTAGCAGGCGTCGACCGGCACCAGGTGACAGGTCGTCACGCCGTGGGCACGGCGCAGCAGCAGCGCCTCGACGTCCGGTTCCAGCATCGCCGCGAGCCGGGTGCGGCCGAGGACGGCCTGCCAGGACTCCGGGTCGAGTTCGCTCTCCGCGGGGCCGGCCGGGCTCGGGTAGAGCGCGACCAGCCGGTCCAGTTCGGCGTTGCGGAGGAAGAAGACGGTGGAGACCGGGATCTGCAGCGCCTCCCAGTCGGCGCCGTCGATGCCGTGGCCGGGGTCGACCAGGTAGCGGCGGGGCACGCCGCGGTACCGGCCGCCGGCCGCGCCGGGCTGCTCGAACAGCATGGCGCAGGCGGTGCAGGCACAGGCGAGCGCGCGCCGGGAGGTGTCGGCGAGGTGCCGGTGCTCCGGGGGGAGTCCGGCACCGCAGAAGGTGCAGCGTTCCGGGCGGGGCGCCGCGGGTCTGCGCAGTCGGCGCAGGACCGCGGCGCCCCCGCCCGGGGCGTCGGTGGCGGGCGTGGTCATCCGGCGTCCGCCCCCACCGGGGGCCGCCGGCCGATCTGCAGCAGGGCGGGCTGCGGGGCGGCCTGCTCCAGCCGGATGTCCGTCACCTCGGGGGCGAAGCAGGCGAGTGCGGCCGCCACGTCCCGCCGCAGCGACTCCTCGCCGCCGCAGCCGCAGCCGCCGGGGGCGGTGCGCAGCCGCACCGACCCGGTCTCGGAGGCGTAGCCGATCAGCTCGGCCGGGCGCCCGGGGAGGGAGGCGAGCGCCCGCCTGATCCGCTGCTGCACGCCCTCCGGGTGGAGTTCGTGCAGCACCAGCAGCCCGGACACCACCTGGTCGTCGAGCAGCGCGGCCGGCACGGCGGCGCCGTTCGCCGTCAGCAGCGCGACCAGCCGGGCCAGGCCCTCGCCGTAGAACGCCATGAGCTCGCGGACGAGGTCCTCGGCCGCGGCGACGGCCGCCTCGTCCGCCTCGCCGGCCAGGCGGTCCAGGACTTCCTGGACGCGCCGGCCGGCCGTCTCCGCGGTCATCAGGCGAGCCCGCTCAGACCGGTGGGGACGTGCATCTTCTGCACGGTCCGGCCGTCGCCGACGTACATGTGCACGCCGCAGGGCAGGCACGGGTCGAAGCTGCGCACGGCCCGCATGATGTCGATGCCCTTGAAGTTCTCCGGGGAGTTCTCCTCGAAGATCGGCGTGTTCTGCACCGCGTCCTCGTACGGTCCCGGGGTGCCGTAGCTGTCGCGGACGCTGGCGTTCCACGGGGTCGGCGGGTACGGGTGGTAGTTGGCGATCTTGCCGTCGCGGATCACCATGTGGTGCGACAGCACGCCGCGGACGGCCTCGGTGAAGCCGCAGCCGATGGACTCGTCCGGCACCTCGAACTTCTCCCAGGTCTGGGTGCGCCCGGCGCGGACCTCCTCCAGCGCCTTCTCGGCGAAGTGCAGTGCGCAGGCGGCGGCGTAGGCCTGGAAGTAGGTGCGGGCGCGGTTGCGCTCCAGCGCGTTGGACCACTGCGGGATCTTCCACTCGAAGGTGGTCTCCGGCTTGGTCATGGTCTTCGGCAGGTTGATGACGACGCTGTGGCCGGTGGCCTTGACGTAGCCGATGTCGACCAGGCCGGAGAGCGCGGTGGACCACAGGCGGGCGATCGGGCCGCCGCCGGTGTCCAGGGCGAGGTGGTCCTTGCCGTCGAACCAGCGCGGGGACATCACCCAGCTGTACTTGTCGTCGAAGTTCCGCTTCTGCGGCTGCGGGATGGTGTGCTGGTTCCACGGGTGCCGCGGGTCGACGGGGTTGCCGAGCGGGTCGTGGGTGACGAAGAGCTCCTGCCCCTCCCAGTCCTGGTAGTAGGAGCTGCCGAGCAGGATGCGGATGCCCAGGTTGATCTGGGTGAGGTCGTTGGTGACGAGCTTTCCGTCGACGATCACGCCCGGGGTGACGAACATCCGCCGGCCCCAGTCCGTCATGTTGCGGTACGTGAAGTCGCAGTGGTCGGGGTCGTTGAGGCTGCCCCAGCAGCCGAGCAGGATGCGGCGGCGGCCGACCTCCTCGTAGCCGGGCAGGGCCTCGTAGAAGAAGTCGAAGAGGTCGTCGTGGAGCGGGACGACGCGCTTCATGAACTCCACGTAGCGGGTCAGCCGGCTGAGGTAGTCGGTGAACAGCTGCACGGTGGCGACCGTGCCGACGCCGCCGGGGTAGAGCGTGGAGGGGTGCACGTGGCGGCCCTCCATCAGGCAGAACATCTCCCGGGTGTACCGGCTGACCTGCAGCGCCTCGCGGTAGAACTCGCCCTCGATGGGGTTGAGCGAGCGCATGATGTCGGCGATGGTCTTGTAGCCGTGCTCGGCGGCGTGCGGCGCCTCGGTGCGCTCGGCGCGATCCAGCACGCCGGGGTTGGTCTCGCGGACCATCTTCTCGCAGTAGTCGACCCCGACCAGGTTCTCCTGGAAGATGTTGTGGTCGAACATGTACTCGGCGGCCTCGCCGAGGTTGATGATCCACTCGCCCAGGTGCGGGGGCTTCACCCCGTACGCCATGTTCTGCGTGTAGACCGAACAGGTGGCGTGGTTGTCGCCGCAGATGCCGCAGATCCGGCTGGTGATGAAGTGCGCGTCGCGCGGGTCCTTGCCGCGCATGAACACGCTGTAGCCGCGGAAGACCGACGAGGTGCTGTAGCACTCGGCGACCTTCTTCTGCTTGAAATCGATCTTCGTGTGGATGCCCAGGCTGCCCACGATCCGGGTGATCGGGTCCCAGGACATCTCCATCAGGCCGTCGCCGGTCGGCTTCGCTGTCGTCGCCATCGGGAGTGTGTGCCCTTCGTCGTTGCGTCGGGGAGCAGGGGTGGACGCCGCGCGCCCGTCCGGCGCGCGGCGTCCGGTGCGGTCACCAGGGGGTGCGGTAACCGGTGGTCAGCTTGCGGCCGGTGCGCCGCCACTTGGGCTCCTTGTCCACCGTCCTCGCGGTGATGGAGCGCAGGCGGCGGATGGCGGCCCCGTAGGCCTCGCTGGCGGTGACGGAGACCCGGGCGCCCGGGGGCTCGTCCATGAAGGGCATGAACTTGTCCGGGAAGCCGGGCATGGTGCAGGCGATGCAGACGCCGCCCACGTTCGGACAGCCGCCGACGCCGTTGATCCAGCCGCGCTTGGGCACGTTGCACTTGACGACGGGGCCCCAGCAGCCGAGCCTCACCAGGCACTCCGGCTCGCCGTACGCCTCCGCGAACTGTCCCTGCTCGTAGTAGCCGCCGCGGTCGCAGCCCTCGTGGACGGTTGCGCCGAACAGCCAGGTCGGCCGCAGCTTGTCGTCCAGCGGGATCATCGGGGCCGAACCCGCCAACTGGTACAGCAGGTAGGTCAGCGTCTCGGAGAAGTTGTCCGGCTGGATCGGACAGCCCGGCACGCAGACGATCGGCAGCCCGGCCTTGGACGTCCAGTCCCAGCCCAGGTAGTCGGGCACACCCATCGCGCCGGTCGGATTGCCCGCCATGGCATGGATTCCGCCGTACGTGGCACAGGTGCCGATCGCGACCACGGCGGTGGCCTTGGGCGCGAGGCGGTCGAGCCACTCGCTGGTGGTGATCGGCTGGCCGGTCTCCGGGTCGTCGCCGAAGCCGCACCAGTAGCCCTCGGGCTTGATCGACTCGTTGGGGATGGATCCCTCCACCACCAGCACGAACGGCTCGAGTTCGCCGCGGTCGGCCTTGAAGAACCACTCGACGAAGTTGTCCGCGCCCTGCACCGGGCCGCACTCGAAGTCGATCAGCGGCCAGTGCACCGCGACCTCCGGCAGACCCGGCAGGGCGCCGGTGACGATCTCCTCGATGCTCGGCTGCATCGCGGCGGTCAGCGAGACCGAGTCGCCGTCACAGCTCAGACCGGCGTTGATCCAGAGGATGTGCACCGGCGGCTGCTTGCCGGCCGGTGCCCCGCCCTGGCCTTCGGCCTGGGCAGTGGTAGCCGTAGCACCCATGTGGATGCCTCCTAGAAACGGGGATGAGACCGGACAAAACGGACTCAATGCTTTTCATAGCAGCGTCCGTGCTCCTCCGCCCGGGCGAACGGCCGACAGGGTCGCTCGAACGGACTCAGCCGGAAGCGGGCGCAACGGCGTGTCCTGCGGCCCCTTGTGCCGCCCCGTCGAGCGGCATACGGTGTGTTCCGCCTGATCGAACGCATCGTTTGGTCGGTGTCCCTCGCCCGTCCGTCCGAGCCGAACCGGGTGCCCCATGACCGATCAGACGGCCGCCGCCGCACCGGATGCGGACCTGCTGGCCCTCGGCGCCCGCATCCGCGGCTACCGGGAGATGCGCGGCCTGTCGCTGCGCGGCCTCGGTGAGGCGGCCGGCGCCAGCCCCGGCTTCCTCAGCCAGGTCGAACGCGGCCTCGCCGGCGCCAGCATCGGGATGCTCCGCAGGATCGCCGGCGCCCTCGGCCTCGCCATGGCCGACCTCTTCGACCAGGACACCCCCGCAGGCCCCCGCGTCGTCCGCCGTGCCGAGCGCCCCGCCCTGCACGCCGCCCCCGGCACCCGCAAGTACCTCGTCTCGCAGCGGCCGCTCTCCCACCTGGAGGTCTACGCGGGCGAGTTCGACCCCGGCACCTCGACCGGTGAGGAGGCGTACAGCCACGGCGACTCCCAGGAGATCCTGGTCGTCCTCGCCGGCAGCGTCACCGTCGAGCTCGACGGGCACCCGTACACCCTGCACACCGGCGACAGCCTCGACTACCGCACCTCCGCACCGCACCGGGTGGCCAACACCTCGGACGGCCCCGCCGAGGTGCTCTGGATCATCAGCCCGGCCACCCCGGACTGACCGACCTCTCCGACCGGACCGACCCCCACCGAGGCAGTGAACATGAGCCCCACCCGGCCCGCCGGACCCGCCCGCACCAACGGTGCCGTCTCCTTCTGGTACGCCGCCGACGGCCTGCCCGACCGCCGCCCGGCCCTGGACGGCGACCTCGACGTGGACGTCGCCCTCGTCGGCGGCGGCTACACCGCCCTGTGGACCGCCTACTACCTCAAGCAGGCCGAGCCCTCGTTGCGGATCGCCGTCCTGGAGAAGGAGTTCGCCGGGTTCGGCGCCTCCGGCCGCAACGGCGGCTGGCTCACCTCCGCGCTGCCCGGCCAGTTCCGCCGCTACGCCGCCGCCCACGGCCGGCCCGCCGCCGCGGCCATGCAGAAGGCCATGTTCGCCACCGTCGACGAAGTGGTCTCGGTGGCCGCCGCCGAGGGCATCGACGCCGACATCCGCAAGGACGGCGAGCTGCACGTCGCCGTCGGCCCCGTCCAGGAGCAGCGGATGCTCGCCCACCTCCCCGCCCTGCGCGGCGAGGGCTGGGACGAACAGGACATGGTCCGCCTCGGCGCCGGCGAACTCGCCGACCGGGTGCGCGTCGCCGGTGCTCGCGGCGCCCTGTGGACACCGCACAGCGCCCGCATCCACCCGGCCAAGCTGGTCCGCGGCCTCGCCGCCGCCGTCGAACGGCTCGGCGTCACCGTGTACGAGGACACCGAGGTCGTCGCGATCCGCCCCGGCGCAGCCGTCTGCCGCCGTGGCACCGTCCGCGCCCGGTACGTCGTCCGCGCGCTGGAGGGCTTCACCGCCGGGATGCCGGGCCACCGCCGCACCTGGGTGCCGATGAACAGCAGCATGATCGTCACCGCGCCGCTGGACCGGCAGGTCTGGGACGAGATCGGCTGGCGGGGCGCCGAGGTCCTGGGGGACGAGGCGCACGCCTACTGCTACCTCCAGCGCACCGCGGACGACCGGATCGCCATCGGCGGCCGCGGCGTCCCCTACCGCTTCGGCTCGCACGTCGACACCCGCGGCGAGACGCACGTCTCCACGCAGTGCGGCCTCGCCGAGCTGCTCGGCAGGTTGTTCCCCGCCGCGGCCGGCGCCCCGATCGACCACGCCTGGTCCGGGGTGCTCGGCGTGCCCCGCGACTGGTGCGCCACCGTCCAGCTCGACCCGGCGACCGGGCTCGGCGCCGCCGGCGGCTACGTCGGCCACGGTGTCGCCACCGCCAACCTCGCCGGCCGCACCCTGCGGGACCTGGTGCTCGGCCACGACACCGAACTCACCCGGCTGCCCTGGGTCGGCCGCAAGGTGCGCGGCTGGGAGCCCGAACCGCTGCGCTGGCTCGGCATCCGCGGCCTGTACGTCGCCTACCGCGCGGCCGACCGGCGCGAGGCGGCCGGGCTCGGACGGACCTCGCTGATCGCCCGCGCCGCCGACCTGCTGAGCGGCCGCTGACGACCCGTCGGCGATTGAGGCCAGGAACTGGCCTGTATGCGGGGCACACTACCGGGCATGACGACATTCCGTGGCCTCGCCACCATCCGCTACCACGCCGAGGACCTCGCCGGGGCGCGCAGCTGGTACACCGAAGTCCTGGGTCTGGAACCGTACTTCGAGCAGCCCGACTACATCGAGTTCCGACTCGGCGACCACTCGCAGGAGTTCGGCATTTCCCGCACCCCCTCAGCCCCGGCCGGTGTCGTCGCCTACTGGCACGTCGACGACGTGGACGCCGAGATGGCGCGGCTGCTGGACCTCGGCGCCGAGGAGCACGAGCCGCTCCGCAACTACGGCCCGTTCCGGGCCGGCGCCGTGCTCGACCCCTTCGGCAACATCCTCGGCATCATGCACAACCCGCACTACCTGGAGGTCCTGGCCTGAGCACTCGGGCGCCCCGTTCCAGCGGTCGTCGTGGTGGAGGGCCAGGGCCTCGCACGCGGTGCGCCAGCCGGCGGCGTCGTGCTGCGCCCGTCTCCTCGTCCTGGACGGCCGCCATTCCGCCGGAGCGGTTCAGGACTCGGTGCCGGGCTCCCAGAGGGGCTTGAGCTGGGCGATCCAGGTGTCCTTGACGGTGAATCCGACGTGGCCGTAGAGGCCGAGGGCGCCGGTCGGGGAGTCCGCGTCGACGCCGAGGGAGGCGGTGGCGAAGCCGTCCTCGCGGGCCTGGGCGAGGGTGTGCGCCAGCAGGGCGGAGGCGATGCCGCGCTTGCGGCCGGCGCGGCAGGTGCCGACCAGCGAGATGTAGAGGTCGCGCTCGCCGGTGGCCTCGGTGTGCGCGGCGTACTCCTCGCCGAGCACGAAGCCGAGCGGGCGGCCGTCGGCGCCGCCGTCCGCGGTGTCGTAGGCGATGGAGCTCAGGCCCGGGCGGAAGGCCGGATTGGCCGTCATGTGGGCCCAGCTCTCCACCGTCTGCTCGGTGGAGCCCCAGTGGTCGCGGAAGGCGTCGTTGCGCACCAGCCGGACGTCCTCGGAGCGCTCGGGGGTGAAGCCGCGGACCTCGACCCCGTCCGGTGCGGGGATGTCGGGCAGCGGCTCCAGCAGGTCGCGGGTCATGCCGTGGAACCAGCGCGACGCCGTGTAGCCGTGCGCCGCGTACAGCTCCCCGGCGGGGGCGTTGCGGGACAGGCTGGAGCTGTAGAGGGTCAGCGGGTGGTCCGGGTAGCGGTCCAGGTGGATCGGCAGCGCCGCCTGCTCCGCCCACTCCAGCAGTGCGGCGCCGATGCCGCGGCCGCGGTGGGCCGGGTGGACGCCGCCCAGGTAGTACAGCTCGTGCACCGGGTCGGCGGCCGTCCGGGCCTTCAGATAGCCGTAGCCGACCATCTTCGGCCCGTCGTAGAAGGCGATCGATCCGCGCGGGAAGTCGCAGTACGGGTCCGCCAGGTACTCGTGGAGGTCGTCCGGGCCGTGGTGCTCGTCCTCCCGGTCCTCGGCCTCGATGGCGGCCAGCAGCTCCAGCCACTCGCCGATCTGGTCGGCGTCGATCGGCCGCCGGTCGTAACGTGCGTCAGTGCCCATACCGCGGATTCTCGACGCCCCGGCGGCGCCCTGGCAAAGGATTTACGGCGGAGCGGCCCGGCGGCCTTCAGTCCTTCGGTGGGGCGGCGCCGTCGCCGTCCGGCCGCTGCGCCGTCCGTTCCGGGGCCGTCCGGGCGGCCAGCTCGTAGAGGGCGTTGGTGGTCTCGGGGTGCTGGATCTCGTCGAGGAGGTGGTCCTGCTCCGGGTTTCCCGAGTAGCGGAGCGTGCTCACGGCCTTGCTCGCCGCATCCGCCGCGTCCCTGGAATGCAGCCTGCTCACGGCGGCCTCCTTCCGGTGGCGTCCGGATGCCGGAGGTGCTCCGGGGCCCCTGGGACAAGTCTAGGACGTGTCTTCAAGGGTCATGGGTGCGCCACGAGGGGCGTTCGGGGGCGGCTTCCGAATCGACCACCCGAATGCACTCTCGGGCCGGTGGGGCCTGACGTTCCGTCGGCAAACGGATGGACCCGGCGCCGCAACACGGCAATAGTGGCGCCCATGGCTTCTCTCGTGCGACACATCACCATCGACTGCGCCGACGCCTACCGGCTCGGCACCTTCTGGGCGGCTGTCCTGGACAGCTCCGTCCACGACGACGACCGGCCCGGCGACCCCGAGTGCCTGGTCGAGAGCAAGGGCGGCGGACTGCTCTTCGTCACCGTGCCGGAGCCGAAGACCGTCAAGAACCGCGTCCACCTGGACGTCCAGCCCCAGGACCGCACCCGCGACGAGGAGGTCGAGCGCCTGCTCGCCCTCGGCGCCGCGCTGGCCGCGGACCACCGCAGGCCGGACGGCACCGGCTGGGTCACCCTGGCCGACCCGGAGGGCAACGAGTTCTGCGTCGAGCGCAGCGCCGCCGAGCGCAGCGCCGCCGAGCGCAGCGGCGCCTGAGCGGACGCCCCCGGGCGGGCGGCGTCAGCGGTCCGGGTGCGGCGGCCGGGCGGGCAGCAGGGCCGCGGCGTCGCGCCAGGCGAAGCGCAGCTTGGCGGGGGCGCCGTGCAGCCGGGCCGGGTCGCCGCCCGGGGGTGGGACGGCCGTCCGCTCCACGCAGGTGCCGCCGCGGGCGCGGTAGAACTGCTGGGCGTCCGTGTTCTGTTCGAGGACCCAGAGGTACACGGACGGCCCCGCCGCCCGCTCGGCGACCGTGCGGGCGGCCCGGGCCAGCAGCCCGGTGCCCGTGCCGGTGCGGTGCCTGCGGTGCGCGACGTGCAGGTTGTCGACCAGGCTGCCCCAGCGCCCGTCGTGGTCGAGGACGAGGTGCACGAATCCCGCCAGCCCCTCCGCGTCCTCGGCCAGCACGGTCGCACTGCCGGCGGGCACGGCGAGCCGGGTCGACCACACGGCCCGGCGGTCGCCGAGCACGTCGCCGTCCAGGAAGGCGTCGGAGTAGGCGCCGCGGTAGTGGCGCCGCCAGCTGTCGGCGTGCAGCAGGGCCACCTGCTCGGCATCCTCGGGGCCTGCCTCGCGGTAGAACAGGGCTGTCATGGCGTCACCTCTCGTCGGCCACCGGGCAGCTGCCCGGAGTCGCAGGTCAAGTCGTCGCTCCGGCCACCAGGGACGCCATCGCTTCGGGCGGCGGGCAGGGCCGGCGGCGTGTCCGGATTGGCGGCGAGCCCGCAGAGGATGTCCTGCACGTGGGGAATCCTGCCGGAGCCGCTCCGGGGCGTCGCGTGAATTTCGGCAGGTGGACGGCCGCGGGGCTGTCACAGGGGTGTGGCACAGTGCCGCGCATGGAGAACGACATGCACGGTGCGGCCCTGGTCGAGCGGGTCATCGCGAAGGTCAGGGAGGACGGCTGGGAGGCCGCCGACATGCCCGACCTGGACGAGGAGCCGGTGCCGCTCGCACCGGAGGCCATCGACGCGCTGCGGATGCCGGGCGGCCGGCCGCTGCCGCCGAGCCTGCGCCGCTGGCTCGCCTTCGACTCCCGGCTGCCCGTCGACCTCGGCTGGTACGAGGAGCCGTCGGCACCCGCCCTGGCGGGCCGCTCCCTGTCGGAAACCACCGAGGAGATGTACGGCTTCGGGCCCGGCGAGGAGGGCTGGGCGGCGATGTTCGGCGAGTTCGAGGCGCTGCTGCCGGGCCGCGGCTTCCCGCTGGTCGGCGGCTCCGACTCGCGGCGGCTGCTGTACGTCGGCGAGCCGGACTCGGCGGGGGAGTACCCGGTGCTGGTCACCGACACCGACGACCTGCCGTACGTGGCGGTGATGTACCCGGGGCTGGACGTCTACCTCGCCGACGAGGCGGGCCTGCTGGACCTGGACTTCGACACGTACACCGGGTTGATGGACCATCCGGTCTACGGGGGCCGGATGCGCGAGCACGCGGAGCTGACGCGGCTGGGCACCGAGGGTCTGGAGATCCAGGACCTGTACTTCCCGGATGCCGGGGCCGACACGGACTGAGCACCGCGCACCGGGTGCCGCACCGGGGGCGGTGCCGTCCCCGGGCGGCAGCGCTCCACGGGTGTGTCGATTTGTGCCGATCTAGCATCGTTCGGGAACGGACCTGTCAGTGCGTCAGCCGGGGTCCGTTCCGCTGCTGCCGTCCCCCGGTCTGCGGACTCACCTCCCGAAAGGATGCACCGCCGTGCGCGTGCCCACCCCCGCCCGACTCCTCCTGCCAGCGCTCAGCGCCGCCCTGGCCGTACCCTTGCTGACCGCGGCGCCCGGTGCGGCGGCGGCCTCCGCCGAGTTCGGGCCGCTCGTCCGGTTCAAGAGCGCGAAGTTCGGCAAGTGCATCTTCGACACGCCCGGCGGTGGCGGCTCCAACTACAAGCTGCGCGACTGCCACGAGGACGACCTGCGGCAGCAGTTCGCCCGGGACCAGCTCGGCGACGGCTCCATCGTCTACAAGGGGGTCGCCTCCGGCCAGTGTCTGGACAACAACGGCACCGCGGCCTACGCACACGACTGCAACAGCAGCGGCTACCAGCACTGGTGGGAGAAGAACAAGGCCGGCCCGGTGATCACCCTGCAGAACCAGCAGACCCTGCAGTGCCTCGACAGCGACGGCGAGAACGTCTACGTCCACGAGTGCGGCGAACTGACCAACCCCAACCAGCGCTGGCAGATCGTCACCCTGCCCTGACGGTGCCCGGGCGGCGGCCCCGCCCCGAGGGGCCGCCGATCGGTGGTTCCGATCGTTCGGCGCCGACCGGCCGGGGCGGGAACAACGGCGGGCGCCCGGCGATTGTCCCCGGTGCCCGTGATCACCGTCCGGAGGGGGACCCGTCCATGGCCACGCTGACCGTCCGTTACATCGGCGGCCCGACCGCCGTCCTGGAGCTCGGCGGTGTCCGGCTGCTCACCGACCCGACCTTCGACGCGCCGGGCGTCCACCCGGTCGGTTCGCGCAGCCTCACCAAGACGGCGGGCCCCGCGGTGCCGGCCGCCGACCTCGGCCCGCTGGACGCCGTACTGCTCTCGCACGACCACCACCCCGACAACCTGGACGACGCCGGGCGGGCCCTCGTCACCGCGCCCGACGCGCCGCCCGTGCTCTCCACCGCCCCGGCGTCCGAGCGGCTCGGCGGCGGGGTCCGCGCCCTGCCGAACTGGCAGCACACCGCACTCGCCCGACCCGACGGCGGGGAGCTGCGGATCACCGGCGTGCCCGCCCTGCACGGGCCCGAGGGCAGCGAGCACCTGGTGGGCGAGGTCACCGGCTTCGTACTGTCCGGCGACGGCCTGCCCACCGTCTACGTCAGCGGCGACAACGCCTCGTTGGACATCGTCCGCGAGGTCGCCGACCGGCTCGGCCCGGTCGACGTCGCCGTGCTCTTCGCCGGGGCCGCCCGCACTGCGCTCGTCCCGGACGCGCCGCTCACCCTGACCAGCGCCGCGGCCGCCGAGGCCGCCGGGATCCTCGGCGCCCGCCACGTCGTGCCGCTGCACTTCGAGCACTGGGCGCACTTCACCGAGGGCGGCGCCTCGCTCGCGGAGGCCTTCGCCCGGGCCGGTCTGACCGACCGTCTGCACCTCCTCGCACCGGGCGCGTCCGTCGAGCTCTGAACACGCCGACACGGCGAGGCGCGGACGGGCGCGGCGGCGGGGAGTCCCGTCCGCGCCCGGGCGGCCCGGTCAGTCCCGTACGGCGGGCGTCAGGGAGCTGCCCGAGGCCCGCAGCATCTCCTCGCGCGGCACGACCTTGATCCGCTCGCGGCCCTCGCGCTCGCCGAGCGCGCGCTCGTGGGCGTCCAGGCCCTTCCAGCCCTCCCAGGTGGTGAAGTCGACGCCGCGCTCCTCGAGGAAGGCGACGACGGCGTCCTCGGCGGGCGAGGCGGCGAGGCGCAGCAGGCCGGCCCGGTGGTCCTCGACCAGGCAGGCGATCGTCTCGTTGGCGTCGCCCTTGGTGTGGCCGATCAGACCGACCGGGCCGCGCTTGACCCAGCCGGTCACGTACGTCGAGGGCAGGTGCGCCCCGGCCTCGACGACCCGGCCGGCCTCGTGCGGGACGGTCGCCGACAGGGTGTCGAACGGCAGCTTGGGCAGCTCGTCCGAGGCGTACCCGACGGCGCGGTAGACGGCCTGGACGTCCCAGTCGCGGAAGATGCCGGTGCCCTTGGTGTCACCGGTGCCGTCCAGGGCGGTGCGCTCGGTGCGCAGGCCGACCACCCGGCCGTCCTCGCCGACCACCTCGACCGGGGACTCGAAGAAGTGCAGGTGGATGCGGTGAGGGCGGTCGCCGATGTCGCGGATCGCCCAGTTCTCCAGCGTGGCGGCGACCATGTCGGCCTGCTTGTTGGCGCGCCGGGCGGCGATCGAGCCGTCGTCGTACTCGATGTCCTCCGGGTCGACGATCACCTCGATCGTGGGGGAGTGGTCCAGCTCGCGCAGCTCCATCGGGCTGAACTTCGCCTGCGCCGGGCCGCGCCGGCCGAACACGTGGATCTCCACGGCCCGGTTGGCCGCCAGGCCGTCGTACACGTTCCCCGGGATCTCGGTCGGCAGCAGCTCGTCGGCGGTCTTCGCCAGGATGCGGGCCACGTCGAGGGCGACGTTGCCGACGCCGAGCACCGCGACCTTCTCGGCCTCCAGCGGCCAGCTGCGCGGCACGTCCGGGTGGCCGTCGTACCAGGAGACGAAGTCGGCGGCGCCGTACGAACCCTCCAGCTCGATGCCGGGGATGCGGAGGTCGCGGTCGGCGACCGCGCCGGTGGCGAACACCAGGGCGTCGTAGAAGCGGTGCAGGTCGTCCAGCGAGAGGTCGCCCGGGTAGTCGACGTTGCCGAAGAACCGGACCTGCGGCTTGTCGAGCACCTGGTGCAGGGCGGTCACGATGCCCTTGATCCGCGGGTGGTCGGGCGCCACGCCGTAGCGGATCAGCCCGAACGGCGCGGGCAGCCGCTCCAGGATGTCGATCGAGACCCCCGGGTCGGCGGCGATGTCGGACTTGAGCAGGGCATCGGCCGCGTAGACACCGGCGGGGCCGGCTCCGACGATCGCGACCCGGACGGGGCGGGACATGGCGGCATCCTTCGGCAGGGGCGGGCCGCAGGCGGCCCGGGACGGACGGCGGAGAGGTTCCGACTGCCACCCTCGCCCGAGCACCCGCCCGGTGGTACATGCCTCGGATTTATGGATCCATAAGACTGTTGTATGACTCGACCTGGGGTCGCCGTCGCTCGGGGGCCGGCCCGGCCACGCCGGCCTCCCCGAGCGCTTCGCCGCCGCCCTCGCCGAGGCGCGCCGCCCCGCCCTCGTCCACTTCGACGCCTGGGAGGGCAACATCGTCCTCACCCGCGACCCGGACGGCAGCCACGGCGCCGGCGGCACCTGGCGGCTCCGCGGCCTCATCGACGGCGAACGCGCCTTCTTCGGCGACCCGCTCGCCGAACTCGTCGGCCTCGACCCGCTCGGCACCCCCGAGGACGACCCCGACCTGATGGCCGGCTACCGGAGCATCACCCCGGACCTGACCACCACCACACCCGGTGCCCGGGCCAGGCTCGCCCTCTACCGGATCCACCTGGCGCTGGTCATGCGGGTCGAGTCCGCGCCCCGCCGCTACGCCCCCGACCACACCGCCTGGCTGCTCTCCTGGTCCGCCGAGCGGGTCGCCGAACAGCTCGCGGTCCTGGAGCCGCTCGCCGACTGAACCGATCCGGCCCCGGCGGCTCTCACCGGTCCGGGGTGCGGGTCCGCGTCGCCATCGCCGTCCGGAAGTCGGCCAGTTCGTGGTCGGTCATGCCCTGCCACAGGGCCTTCCGCCGGTGCAGCGAGTGGACGGCCACCAAGGCCCTCTGCCGGCGGCAGAACGGCTCCCGCAGCTCCGCGCGCGGCAGCTCGCCCTTCGGCGGGTAGGGGCACAGCTCGAACGGGCAGTCGCGCAGGCGGGTGGAGCCCGGCTCGGCCGCGCCCGGCATGCCCACCGTGCGTTCCGGCTGCAGCGGCCTGCGGTCCTCGGCCGGGCACGGCGGCAGGGACGCCCGGTTGGTGCGCTCCAGCCGGGCCTCCAGGTCCTCGACCGCGCCGCTCCGCTCGGTGAGGTTCAGCAGCAGGAGCACGTCGGCCAGCAACTGCTGCGCCCGCGGGTGCAGGGTGCTCCAGCCCACCGAGGGCGGGATCCGGAGGTCGTGCTTGCGGTACACGCCGGGATCGGCCGGGCTGGACCCGATGTCGGCCATCGCCCCCTTCTCGTCGATCCACACGAAGCGCTCCGGGTGTCCGGACTCCAGGGCCAACGCCGCCAGGTCTCCGGCCTCGGCCACGAAGGGGTGCAGCCGGGGCGCGCCCCGCCGCGTCGAGCGCGGCGAGCAGCTCCAGCCCGGCGTGCGGGCCGTGCGCCATGGCGGCGGCGACGGCCCGGTTCAGCGAGACCACCGGGTTGTCGGAGAGGCGTTCCAGCACCTGCGGGTGGTCGGGGAGCCCCTGCTCCGGCCACCGGGCGGCGGCCGCGATCAGTGCCTCCTGGACGGCGTCCTCGGCGGCGTAGAAGTCGCCGTGGCGGCGGGTGAGCACGCCGACGACCCGCGGCGCGAGCTCGCGCAGCAGGTCGTCGACGCGGGGACCGGTGCCGGTCGGGGCTCAGAGCTCCGTGGGCGGGGCGGCCATCACCTGCCGCACCTCGATCGGCATGTTCAGCGGCTTGCCACCGGGGCCGGGGGCGGAGGAGGCGCGCGCGGCGATCTCCAGCGCCCGCTGCTCGCTCTCGCAGTCGAGGATCCAGTAGCCGGCCAGGAACTCCTTGGTCTCCGGGAAGGGGCCCTCGGTGACCAGCGGCGTGCCGTCGCCCGAAGCGCGGACGATCTTCGCGGTGTCGGGGAAGGCGAGGCCCTGCGCGTCCACGAACTCGCCGTTCCGGACGAGCTCGGCGTTGGTCTCGTGCATGAACGCGATGTGCGCCCGGACCTCCTCCTCGGCCCACTCGGTGATCGCAGGGAAGTCGTTGCCCCGGGCGCTGAACTGCATCAGCAGCATGTACTTCATCGCTCTCTCCTCCACTCGGGCGGCCCCGGGCGGGGCGCGCTCTCACAGGTGGGTGGAAGCCGGCGGCGCGATTTCGACACCGGGCGCGGGAAATCCGGAAGATTCTTCCCGTGCGCCGGCGGGCCCCGCTAGCGCAGGTCGGCGCGGCGGGCGCGGCCCCACCAGGAGAGGAAGGAGTCGAAGACCTGGCCCGTGCCGGGCGGCACCGGCCTGCGGTGCCTGGGCCTGGACCAGGCTCGCGCCTGCACGGCGAGGTCCCGGGGGGTGCAGGAGCAGCTGGCGGGGGAGCACGGTGTCATGGACGTGGCCTTCCCATGCACTGTCGCGGTCTCGTCACGGAACCGTACCGGCGGCGCAACCGCAAACCGGTCCTGACGCGCCGTCGGGAGTGGAATGCACCCTTCCGATTGTGTTGTCCGGGCCTGCCCGGACGGGCCGCCGACGGCGATCCTGAGAGGTTCCTGGGAGTCGGGCGGGTGCACGGACGGCTCCGGGCCGGTACGGTCGGGCAGTCGAGCAGCGCGTTCCCCTCCGCCGGTGCAGGGCGTACAACTGGGAGTTTGCTGAGCGGGGGGCGCATGCGGGGCACGGGGTGGGTACGTGTGAAATGGCAAATGACCCATGTGCTGATTATTCGACAACTTTGCGTTCTCCTGGGCGATTCGGTGGATGCGGTGAGGGTCGATGGTCATACGATGTGCGGCGGGGGATGACGTTGCGCGGCGCCCTGAGCGTCGCGTTTTTTGGTGACCGCACAACCCGTGCACCCGCACACTCCGCACATCGCACAAGCCGGACGGCGACTCTCCGCGCGACCCGCGCGCCGTCCGAAGGGGAGGGACACCTCATGGGGCGTAGAGCCCGCATTGCCGCCGCCTGCACGGTGGCAGGACTGGTCATGACGCTGGCGCCGATGCCCGGCGCGTACGCGGCGCCGACTCCCAGGATCGACCTGAAGCTGCTGGTCGTCGACGACGGCGGACCGGCCGTCGGCGCGATCGTGGCCGAACTCGAGAGCACCGGCGTGCCGTACACCCGGATCGACCTCGCCTCGGCGAGCCGTCCGACCATCGCCGCCGCGTTCCTGAGCGACACGGTGAACGGCGCCCCGCGCGCCAAGTTCCAGGCCGTCGTGATGCCCAGCGAGAGCCCGGCCGGCCTCAGCGCCGGCGAGCTCACCGCGCTCGCCTCGTACGAGCAGCAGTTCGGCATCCGCCAGGTGGACGCCTACACCTACGCCGGTGCCGGCGTGGGCCTCAACTGGGGCACGCTGCCCGGCGCGTACGCCGGCAGCCTGGACGGCGTCCAGGCCCAGGTGACCGCCGCCGGCAAGTCCGGCCCGTTCGGCTACCTCGAGGGCGGCGTCACCTTCGAGGACAACTCCCCGTCGGTCGGGGAGAGCTACGGCTACCTGGCCACGCCGCTCGCCCAGCAGGCGGCCGGCGCCACCTTCACCCCGTACGTGGACGCGCCGATCCCCGGCACCGGCACGCGCGGCTCCCTGGTCGGCGAGTACGCCCACGACGGCCGGCGCGAACTGGTCGTCACCTTCGTCTACAACGCCTACCAGCGGCAGTACCGCCAGCTGGCGCGCGGCATCGTGGAGTGGGCCACCGAGGGCATCCACCTCGGCTACGACCGCAACTACTTCGCCCTGCACGTCGACGACGTCTTCATGGCCGACGACCGCTGGGACACCGTCCTCAAGTGCACCCCCGGCGACGTCACCTGCCCGCCCGGCAGCAACCCGGAGGAGCACCCCAGCCGCATGACGGCTGCGGACGCCCAGTACCTGAAGACGTGGCAGCAGAACCACAACTTCAAGGTCGACCTGGCGTACAACGGCCAGGGCACCGAGGACTTCAAGGCCGAGAACGGCGGCACCGACCCGCTGACCGCCCAGCTCATCGCCGACCAGGCGTCCTACCGGTGGATCAACCACACCTACTCGCACCAGTTCCTCGGCTGCGTGCAGGACGTCACCGTGGTGCCCTGGCGCTGCACCACCGACGCCAACGGCAACACCGTGTGGACCAGCCAGGCCGACATCACCTCCCAGATCACCAACAACCGCACCTGGGCGGCCAACAACGGCCTCACCAACGTGGACAACACCGAGCTGGTCACCGGTGAGCACTCCGGCCTGGTCACCAACCCGCAGCAGCCCACCGACAACCCGTACCTCGCGCCGTCCGTGGACAACACCGGCGTCCGCTGGCTGGCCAGCGACTCCTCCCGCGAGCACGAGCAGCGCGAGGTCGGCGACGCGCTGACCATCCCGCGCTACCCGCTGAACGTGTTCTACAACGCGGCGAAGACGGTCGAGGAGGTGGACGAGTACAACTGGATCTACACCTCCCGCGCCCAGGGCGGCAGCGGCATCTGCGAGGACAACCCGGCCACCAGCACCTGCCTGCCCGCCCCGCTGGACCTGAACACCGGCTACGCCGACTACATCGTCCCGCTGGAGGCCCGACTGGCCGTCAACCGGGCGATCAACAACGACCCGCGGCCGCACTTCGTCCACCAGTCGAACTACGCCGAGGACCGCATCGCCTACCCGGTGATGGAGCGCATCCTCTCCGAGTACGACGGGCTGTACGCCGCCGACACCCCGCTGGTGAACCTCCGCCAGAAGGACATCGGCGTCGAGCTGCAGCGCCGCGCGGCCTGGAACAACGCCGTCGACGCCGGCCAGGTCACCGCCTACCGGATCGGCGACACCGTCACCATCAGCGCCCCGTCCGGTGTCCTCGCCGAGGCCACCATGCCCACCGGCACCAAGCAGCAGCAGCTGATCGGCACCACCGACTTCGGCTCCGCGTACGCCGGGCAGCTGTCCGGTTGGGTCGGCCCCGGTCTCACCCAGACCAGCGTCACCCTGAAGCTGCCGAGCTCCGAGGTGCCCGCGGCGGCCGCCCTGAAGACGATCCGCACGACCATCGCCAAGACGGTCGCCAGCCTGCCGGTGCCCAAGGGCGTCAAGGACCCCGTGCCGGCCGGCCCGACCGCCGACGCCGACACGCTCAACGAGCTGACGACAACCACCGGCTGATCCGGCCGGAAACCGAAGGCCCGGGCGGTCCGGGCCGGGGAGCGACCCTCCCCGGCCCGGCCACCGCCCCGCACCACGCGCACCGACACCGCCCGCCTGCCCGGGGGCGGGATTTCCTGGGGGGGAATCCATGAACACACGTCTGCACGCCGTGCCCGCGGCCGGCACCGAGCCCGAAGCGTTGGGCGCGGTACGCCCGGTCGACCTGGCGCACCTGGTCGGCACCCGCGTGACCATGCTCACCGAGGGCACCTACCCGCACAGCCACGGCGGCGTCAGCGTCTGGTGCGACCAGCTCGTCACCGGCATGCCCGACACCGAGTTCCGGGTCATCGCGATCACCGGCACCGCCGGCCAGCCGCTCGCCTGGGACCTCCCCGCGCACGTCACCGACGTCCGCGCCGTCCCGCTCTGGGGCCCCGCCCCGCCCGGCCAGGCACCGAAGGGAGCCGCCATGCGCGCCTTCCTCACCGGTTACGAGCGCTTCCTGCTCTCCCTCCTCGACCCCGCCGAGGAGGACGCCTTCGGCCCCGAGCTGTACGTCCTCGCCGACCACGCCCGGGCCGGCCGGCTCAGCCCCGCACTGCGCTCCGAGGCCGCCCTGCGCGTCCTCGCCGCCGTCTGGAACCGCCCCCACCTGGCCACCTCGGCCGCCAAGCCCAGCCTGCACGACGCCCTCACCGCCACCGAACTCCTCGAGCACGCGCTGCGCCCGCTCGCGGCCCACCCCAAGCCCGGCGGCGTCCTGCACGCCGTCAGCGGCGGTCTCGCCGCCCTGCCAGGCCTGGTCGGCAACCACCTGCACGGCACCCCGTTCCTGCTCACCGAGCACGGCATCTACCTGCGCGAGCGCTACCTCGGCTACGGCACCGGCTACGCCTGGCCGGTCAAGGCCCTGGTGCTCGGCTTCTACCGGATGCTCGCCGTCGAGAGCTACGCCCGGGCCGCCCTGGTCACCCCCGGCAACCGCTACAACCGCCGTTGGGAGGAGCGCGCCGGAGCCCCCGCCGAGCGCATCCGCACCGTCTACAACGGCGTCGACCCGGCCGCGTTCCCGCCCGCCGGGCCCGAACCCGAGGTGCCCACCCTCAGCTGGGCCGGCCGGGTCGACCCGATCAAGGACCTGGAGACGCTGATCCGGGCCTTCGCCATCGTCCGCGCCGAGATACCCGGCGCCCGGCTGCGGCTGTTCGGCGGCACCCCCGCCGGCGGCGCCGCGTACCGGGAGCGCTGCGAGGCCCTCGCCGTCGACCTCGGCATCGGCGACGCGGTGGTCTTCGAGGGCCGCGTCGACGACATCCGGGACGCCTACGCCGCCGGCAACGTGGTCATGCTCTCCAGCATCAGCGAGGGCTTCCCCTTCACCCTCATCGAGGCGATGTCCTGCGGCCGCGCCACCGTCTCCACCGACGTCGGCGGCGTCCGGGAGGCCGTCGGCGACACCGGCCTCGTCGTCCCGCCCCGCGAGCCCGAGGCGATGGCCAAGGCCGCCCTCGAACTCCTCCGCGACTCCGACCGCCGCGCCGAAATGGGCCGCGGCGCGCGCATGCGCGTCATCGAGCAGTTCACCCTCCGCCAGACCATCGACTCCTTCCGCGACATCTACCGCGAGCTCGACCGCCGCGACCGCTTCCGGACCGCCGACGACAGCGGACCCTTCGACTGGTGGACGCCCGCGCAGCGCGAGGAGGCCGCCGCCGCAGAGGCCGCGGCCGGCCGGTCCGCCGTCGGGGCCGCCGGATGAGCACCCTGCTGAACCTCTCCGAGGACGGGCCGCGCCCCGAGGACACCGTCGTCCTGCACCTGCCGCCGCGCCGCAAGGACGCCGACCGGCCGGACGAGACGCTCGCCCTGCGCGTCCCGCCGCCCGGCGAGCTCACCAAGGACGCGGCCGGCGCGGCCCGCAACCCGGACGAGACCCTCGCGCTGCGGGTGGTCGAACCCGGCGCGGCCGAGCCCGTGCCGCTGCCCGACGACCCGCTCGACGAACTCGCCGAACGGCTCGCCGACGTCTGCGCCCGCGCCGTCCACCCCTTCGAGATCGCCGCGGTGCTGGAGTCCGACGGCCTGACGGACGAGCAGGCCGCCGTCCGCTACGGCCGCACCGACTCCTTCGCCATCGCCGAGGAACTGTTCGCCCGCACCGAGCGGCGCCACCCCGCGCCGCCCGAGCCCAACGACCCCTGGCAGGCCGACCCGCTGCGCACCGTGCTGCGCGGCCTGCTGTTCGCCCTCCCGGGCCTCGCCTACCTGCCGACCGCACGCTTCCTCCAGAGCGCCGGCGCAGGCAGCGCCCTCGCCCTGACCGCCCTGGTCGGCTGGGGGCTCAACCAGGCGCTCGCCCACCGGGCGTACGCCTGGCGGTCCGTCGGCGCCCGGTCCGCGGTCGGGCGCAGCCTGCTGCGCGGCGGTCTCACCGCCACCGCGCTCGGCACGGCGGCGGCCGCCCTCGCAGGGGCGGACACGGCCGTGCTGCTGTTCGCCGCCGGACAGTCGCTGTACCTCGCCTGCGCGACCGTCCTGCTGATCACCCGTCGGGCCAAGCGGCTGATGGGCGCACTCGCGCCGACCGCCGCCGGGGCCGCGGCCACCCTCGCCGTCGACCTGCCGGACTGGCTGCGGATCGCCGGCCCCGCCCTGTCGCTCGCCCTCGCCGCCGTCTTCGCCGGCATCGAGATCTGGCTGCGGCTGCGGGCCGGCGACGAGGCCCCGGCGGGCGGCGTGCCGCTCGCCGACAGCCTGCCGCACGGCCTGTTCGGCCTGGCGGTGGGCGCCCTGGTCATCACCGCCTCCTTCGGCGACCCGTGGCGGCCCGCCGTCCCCGGCGGGGCCTCGGCGGCCGTGGCGCTGACGCTCAGCATGGGTCTGGCCGAGTGGCTGCTCTTCCGGTTCCGCAGCCGGTCGGTGACGGCGCTGCACACCAGCACCACCGCCGACCAGTTCCGCAACCGCACCGACCGCACGCTCCTCCTGCTGATCGCGGGCTACCTCACCGTGCTCGCCGCCCTCGGCACCGGAGCCTGCCTGCTCTGGACGGGGAAGCTCCCCGACCCCGTCCAGCTCGGCGGCCTGCTGCTGCTCGGCGCCCTGCTCTGGACGGCCCTGCTGCTCCAGGTCTTCGGCGCCGTCTGGCCGCCCGCCCTGATATGCACCGCCGCAGCCCTCGCCGAGAGCACGGCCGGCGCCCTGCACCCGGCCTCGGCCACCGCGGCCCGGCTCATAGCCACCGGCCTCGCCGTGGGCGCGACCATATGCGTCGCCCGCGCCAGGACGGGCCGCATCACCGCGCACAGATGACGCGGTGCCCGCCCCGGCGGGCCCCCGCCGCAACCGCGGCACCCCTGTACCCCCACCGCGCGCCCCCCGAGGGCCGCGAGCCGAACCACACGTCCACACCACCGGAGGCTCGCCATGAGCAACACCACCACCGCCGCCGTCACCGGAGCCGAGGGCTTCATCGGCTCCCACCTCGTCGAGAAGCTCGTCGCCGACGGGCACCGCGTCCGCGCCATGGTCCAGTACAACTCCTTCTCCTCGTTCGGCTGGCTGGAGACCCTGGACAAGGACGTCCTGGACAGCGTGGAGATCGTCCTCGGCGACGTCCGCGACCCGGGCTCGGTGACCGGCCTGGTCAAGGGCACCGACGCGGTGTACCACCTGGCCGCGCTCATCGCGATCCCGTACTCGTACCAGGCCCCGCACTCCTACGTGGAGACCAACGTCACCGGCACCCTCAACGTGCTGGAGGCCGTCCGCCACCTGGAGATCCCGCGCCTGGTGCACACCTCCACCAGCGAGACCTACGGCACCGCGCAGACCGTCCCGATCACCGAGGACCACCCGATCAACACCCAGTCCCCGTACGCGGCCTCCAAGGCCGGCGGCGATCGGCTCGCGGACAGCTACCACGCCAGCTTCGAGACCCCCGTGGTGACGCTCCGTCCGTTCAACACCTTCGGCCCGCGCCAGTCCATGCGCGCCGTCATCCCGACCGTCATCGGCCAGGTCGCGGCCGGGGAGCGCACCATCACCCTCGGCGACCTCCGCCCCACCCGCGACTTCCTCTACGTCAAGGACACCGCCGCCGCGTTCGCGACCGTCGGCACCGCCCCCGCCGAGCAGGTCGTCGGCCGCACCTTCAACGCCGGCACCGGCGGCGAGATCTCCGTCGGCGACCTGGTCACCCTGGTCGGCAAGCTGATGGACGCCGACCTGACGGTACGTGAGGACACCGACCGCATCCGCCCCGCCGCCTCCGAGGTCATGCGCCTGGTCGCCGACGCCACCCGGCTGCGCACCGCCACCGGCTGGGCCCCCGCCCACTCGCTGGAGGAGGGCCTGCTGCACACCATCGAGTTCTTCCGCGACCCGGCCAACCTGGCCCGCTACAAGACCGACCTGTACAACGTCTGATCCGCGCCCGCACCCACCGCACACAGAAAAGGAGCACCAGCATGCACGCTGTCATCCTGGCCGGCGGCAAGGGCGTCCGCCTGCGCCCGTACACCACCGCGCTGCCCAAGCCGCTCGTCCCGATCGGCGACCAGCACGCCATCCTCGAGATCGTCATGCGCCAGCTCGTGGCCGCCGGCTTCGAGAGCTGCACCCTCGCCATCGGCCACCTCGGCCACATCATCCGCGCCTACGTCGGCGACGGCTCCCAGTGGGGCATCGACGTCACCTACACCACCGAGGACAGCCCGCTCGGCACCATGGGCCCGCTGCTCACCATGCTCGACACCCTCCCCGAGCACTTCCTCGTCATGAACGGCGACGTGCTCACCGACCTGCCCTACGGCGACGTCCTCAAGCAGCACACCGACGCCGGCGCGCCGCTCACCATCGCCACCTACGCCCGCAGGGTCAACATCGACTTCGGCGTCCTCACCACCGAGCACGGCCGGGTCACCGAGTTCCGCGAGAAGCCCAGCATGGACTACCACGTCTCGATGGGCGTCTACGGCCTCTCCAGGTCCACCCTCACCCGCTACACCGCGGGCAAGCCGCTCGGCTTCGACGACCTGGTGCTCGACCTCCTGGACGCCGGAACCCCGCCGCAGGCCTACGAGTTCGACGGCTACTGGCTGGACATCGGCCGCCCCGACGACTACGACCGGGCCAACGCGGACTTCCGGGAGAACCGCGACCTGCTGCTGCGGGGTGCCTGAGCCATGGACGTCCTCGTCCTCGGAGCCACCGGCTTCCTGGGCGGCCACATCGCCGAGCACCTGCGCACCCTCCCCGGTGCGCGGGTGCTCCGCGTCGGCCGCTCCGCCACCGCCGACCTGCGGATCGACCTCGCCGACGAGACCGTCGAGGGCCTCACCGCGCTGCTCGCCGACCTCCGCCCGGCGGCGGTGGTGAACTGCGCCGGCGCGGTCACCGGCGACGCCCTGCTGCAGACCGGCCTCAACGCCCGCGGCCCCGCCGTGCTCGCCGCCGCCCTGCGCGCGGCCGTGCCCGGCAGCCGCCTCGTCCACCTCGGCTCCGCCGCCGAGTACGGCGCCTGCGAGCACGGCACCTCGCTCGCCGAGGACGCCGCCCCGCGGCCCGGCGGCCTGTACGGCGCCACCAAGCTGGCCGGCACCCTGGCCGTCGCCGAGGCCGCCGCCCGCGGCCAGGACGCCGTGGTGCTCCGGGTGTTCAACCCGGTCGGCCCCGGCTCGCCCGGCACCTCGCTGGCCGGCCGGCTCGCCGCCGAGATCCGCCGGGCCGGCCCCGGCGGCACCGTCACCGTCGGCGACCTGTCCGCCCACCGCGACTTCGTCGACGCCCGCGACGTCGCCCGGGCGGTGGCCGCCGTCCTCACCGCCGCGAACCCGCTGCCGGCGGTCCTCAACATCGCCGGCGGCGAGGCCCGGCCGGTCCGCGCCGTCGCCGACGCCCTGGTCGCCGCCGCACAGTTCACCGGCCGGATCGAGGAGCACGGCGCAGGCTCCGAGCGCTCCGCCGCCGTCTCCTGGCAGCAGGCCGACATCACCGCCGCCCGCACCCTCGGGTGGGAGCCGCGGATCGCGCTCGCCGACTCGCTGGCCGACCTCTGGCACAGCCTGAAGGACACCCCGGAGCAGACCGCCTGATGGAGCGCCAGCTGGTACCGCTCTACGTGCACCCGGCCGAGGACCCGCCCGCCTGGCGGGCCCTCGTCCGGGCCGCACCGCGCCTGTACGGCGTCGTCGTCAACGCGGCCGACGGCCCCGGCGCCGCCCCCGACCCGGTCCTCGCCGAGCCCTTCGCCGAACTCCGCGAGGCCGGGGTGCGCATCCTCGGCTACGTCGACACCGCGTACGGCCGCCGACCGCACGCCGCCGTCGTCGAGGACCTCCAGCGCCACCGCACCTGGTACGGCACCGACGGCGTCTACTTCGACCAGGCCTGCACCGACCCCGCCTTCCTGCCCTACCAGCGGCGGCTCACCGTCGCCGCCCGCGCCCTCGGCTGCGAAACCGTCGTCCTCGGCCACGGCACCCACCCCGACCCGGCCTACGCCGACGGCACGGTTGCCGACCTGCTGGTCACCTTCGAGGGAGACTGGCAGGCGTACGAGGCGGCGCCCGTGCCGCGCTGGACGGCGGACCACCCGGCGGAACTCTTCTGCCACCTGGTGCACGGCGTGCCGTCCGGCCGGCTGCGCGCCGTCCCCCGCGAGGCCAGACTGCGCGGCGCCGCCGTCCACTACGCGACAACGGGCGACGGCGACAATCCGTGGCGCACCCTGTCATTGGCCCTCACCCCGGCCCTCGCGGGGCCAGCCCTCTCGCCCACCCGGACGGAGACCGACTGATGACCCGCCGACCGCACCCCGCCGCCCTCGCCGCAGCCGCCCTGCTGCTCACCCTCGCCGGGTGCTCGAGCGGGGGCGAGGACGACGGCCCCGACCCGGACGAGCCCACCGCCACCGCCTCCGGGACGGCGAACCCGGCACCGTCCGGCTCGGCCCCGGCGAGCGGCAGCCCGTCGGCGAGCGCCTCGCCGACGCCCGGCAGCGACTCGGTGCCTTCCGGCTCCCCGTCCGGCGCCCGCCCGACCGCCGCCCGCTGGCAGCCGGCCCCGCGCACCGCCTGGCAGTGGCAGCTCGACGGACGGGTCGACACCGGCATCGACGTGCCGGTCTACGACATCGACGGCTTCGAGAACGACGCCGCCACCGTCGCCGCCCTGCACGCCAAGGGCCGCAAGGTGATCTGCTACGTCAACGTCGGCGCCTACGAGGACTACCGCTCCGACGCGGCGGCCTTCCCGAAGGCCGTGCGCGGCGAGGCCAACGGCTGGAAGGGCGAGTCCTCGCTGGACATCCGCCGCACCGACGTCCTGCTGCCGCTGATGGCCAAGCGCTTCGACATGTGCCGCGACAAGGGATTCGACGCCGTCGAACCCGACCTGGTCGAGAACTACCGCGCCGACACCGGCTTCCCGATCAGCGCCGCCGACCAGATCGCCTACAACAAGGCCATCGCCAAACTCGCCCACGACCGCGGCCTCGCCGTCGGCCTCAAGAACGACCTCGACCAGATCCCGGCCCTGGTCGGCGACTTCGACTTCGCGGTCAACGAGCAGTGCGCCGAGTTCGACGAGTGCGACGCCCTCAAGCCCTTCATCGCAGCCGGCAAGGCGGTCTTCCACGTCGAGTACAAGACGCCCAGCGCCCAGTACTGCGCCAAGAGCCGGCAGATCGGCCTCAGCTCGATGACCAAGCGCCTGGAACTCGACGCCTGGCGGCAGCCCTGCTGAGCCGGTGACCGGGTGGCCCGGCCGCCCGGGCGGGCTTCTCATGGTCGGTCGAGCGTGTCCACAGGCCGGTCTCATCCGCGCGGCCCGGCATCGTGGCATGGAACACGACCACGACGAGGGCCGGCGGGTCAGCCGGCGGACCGCCCTGGCCGGGCTCGGCAGCATCGGGCTCGGTGCACTCCTCGCCGCCTGCGGCCGGGGCGGCGGCAGCACCACCACGGCCACCGCCTCGGACGGCGCGACCGTCTCCGTCTCGCCGCAGGCGACCGGCACCGGCGACCTCACCGGCCTGTTCGCCGGCGCCAACACCTGCACCCTCTCGCCCTCGACGACCCAGGGCCCCTACTACTTCGACGCCGACAAGATCCGCTCGGACATCCGGGAGGACCGCGCGGGCTCCCGGCTGCGGCTGGCGATCCGCGTCCAGGACAGCGAGACCTGCCAGGCGCTGCCCGACGCCGTGGTGGAGATCTGGCACTGCGACGCGGCCGGCCACTACTCCGGCGCCGAGGCGCTCTCCACGGGCGGAGGCGGGGCACCCGGCGGCGGAGCACAGGGTGGCACGCCGCCGTCGGGACCGCCGCCGTCCGGAGCCCCGGGCGGCGGCGGCAACGGGGGCCAGGGCGGCCAGGCCGACCTCGTCCCGCAGGACGACAAGCGCTACCTGCGCGGCGCCCAGGTCACCGACAAGAACGGCATCGTCTCCTTCACCACCGTCTGGCCCGGCTGGTACTCCGGCCGCACCGTGCACATCCACGCCATGGTCCACGTGAACGACGAACGGACCCTCACCACCCAGCTGATGATGGACGAGAAGCTCAACTCGGCCGTCCTCGCGAAACAGCCCTACGCGGCGCACACCGGCCGCGACACCTTCAACGACGGCGACAGCATCTACGAGCCCGCCATGCTGCTGAAGATCACCGAGGACGGCGACGGCCACCTCGGCGTCATCACCCTCGCCGCCGACCCGGACAGGGACGGACGGTAGCCCGTCAGCCGCCGCTCCGCCGGTGCTGCTCCGGCAGGCTGCTCTCCGGGTGCACCCAGAGCAGCACGTTGTCCGGCCCGCCCTGCGCCCGCTCCGACCGGAAGAAGTCCAGCACCTCCCGGTCGGAGTGGCGCAGGCTGAAGTGCGTCAGCACGAACAGCGTCTCCGGGTACGCCTCCACCACCGGCCGCAGGCGGCTCCACACGGTGTGCCCGACCCGGTCGGCCCGCTCCAGCTCGGCGTCGTCCAGGTACGTGCACTCGGTGATCACCACCGGGTACTCGAAGAGCCACGGGTTCCGCTCGAAGACGTTCACATGAGTGTCGCCGAGGTAGGCGAACAGCGGCCGGCGGACCTCCCGTTCGACCTCCGCGCCCTCCCGGCGGCGCTGCGCCACGATCCGTCCGAACTCCGCGCCGCGCCCCTCGGCGAGCAGTGTCCGCCGCAGCTCCTCGTACTCGGGGGCGAGGGCGGTCCGCACCTCGGAGAAGGCGTACCCCACGCACGGCACCTTGTGCTCGCACTCCACCACCCGGACGCGGTGGCCGCCGCGCCCGAAGGCGAACTCGTCGCCGCCCGCCACCCCGTGCAGCCGGTGCCCGGCCAGCGCCGGATCGTAGGCAGGGCCGTGGTCGAGTTCGGCCGAGGCGCGCAGGTAGGACTCCACGTACGGCACGGCCGCGGCCGGCAGGTGGATGTCGACCCCGGCGGCCTTGGCGGCGAGGAAGTCCAGGTCCTTGGCGTGGTCGGCGTGGGTGTGGGTGAGGAAGACGGTGTCCGGCTGCCGGCCCTCGCAGAGCCCGGCGTCGAGGCTGCACCGCAGCTCGGGGATGTGGAAGAAGGTCTTGTCGTTGGCCCGCGAGTAGCCGGTGAGGGTCAGCCGGGTGCCGGGAATCCGCCAGGTCTTCCACTGCCGGAACGGGTGGCCGTCGGCCAGCCGCTCGGGATGGTCGGCCTGTCGTTCGGGCGCCTGCGTCATCGGTGTCCTCCCCATGGACCGCCGGGGCCGGCGGTGGTCGGACCGCCGGGGTCTGGTGCGGCGCCGATCGTAGCGGCCGGGGGTGCAGCAGGCCCGGGGTTTTCAACGCCCGCTGAGCGAGCGCTCTCTGATGACAGGTCCGCCAAGCCCGTCGCCCCGACCGGTGCGTTGACGGAGCACCTTGACGATGTCTTGACACTACTCGACGGGCGCTCCTATCGTCCGTGAGAGAGCGCTCTCTCATGCGGTGCCGCCACCCCACCTCGGGCACCGCGCGCTCGGCTCCGACCCCCACCCGACAGGAGAGCCATGAGTCCCATCGCCATGCGGTCCCGACCGCGCCCGCACGCCCGCCGACGCGCCGTCCGGCGCCACCGCCTGGTCGCCCTGGCCGCCGCCGTGCTCACCGCGGGCGCCGTACTGACCGGCACCTCCGGCCCGGCGCAGGCCGTCGACCAGCCGATCTCGCAGGGCCGGCCGGTCACCGCGTCCTCGCTCGAGAACGCCGCCTACCCGGCCTCGCTCGCCGTCGACGGCAATGAGGGCAGCCGCTGGTCCAGCGCCGCCGCCGACAACCAGTGGATCAGGGTCGACCTCGGCGGCAACGCCGCCATCGACCGGATCGTGCTCAACTGGGAGGCCGCGTACGCCAGCGCCTACCAGATCCAGGTCTCGGCCAACGGCAACGACTGGCTGACGGTGCGCCAGGTCACCGGCTCCACCGGCGGACGGCAGACCCTCGACCTCTCCGCGACCGGCCGCTACGTCCGGGTGCTGGCCACCGCGCGGGCCACGGTCTGGGGCGTCTCGCTCTGGGAGTTCCAGGTGTACGGCGCGCTCGGCACCCAGGGCGTGCCGCCCGGGGCCGTCCGGGTCGCCGAGTTCCTCGCGGACTGCCCGTACAGCCACCGGCTGCCCGACGACCCGATCGTCTTCCCCGGCCTGCCCGGCGCCTCCCACATGCACAGCTTCTTCGGCAACGCCGCCACCGACGCCGACTCCGACCTCGGCAGGCTGGAGAAGTCCGGCGGCACCTGCAACCCGGCCGCCGACGTCTCCTCCTACTGGGTGCCCACCCTGTACGCCGACAACGCCCCCGTGGAGCCGACCGGCACCACCTTCTACTACCTCGGCGAGGGCGTCCGCGACGACGTCATCGCACAGACCCAGCCCTTCCCGCGCGGCCTGCGGATCGTCGCCGGCAACGCCAGGGCGACCGGCCCGAACGACAACAGCATCGCCCGCTGGTCCTGCCTGCACGCGGGCGAGGTCAACCCCTCGCACGACTTCGTCAACTGCCCGGCCGGCTCCATGCTGGAGTCCTACCTGGACTTCCCGCAGTGCTGGAACGGCAAGGACCTCGACTCCGCCGACCACAAGAGCCACATGTCCTACCCCGTGAACGGCGCCTGCCCGGCAACCCACCCGATCCCGGTGCCCAAGCTCCGCCAGGTGCTGCGCTACCCGGTGACCGGCGACCCGTCCCGGCTGCGGTTGGCCTCAGGCCCCGGCTACACCATGCACGGCGACTTCTTCAACGTGTGGCCGGCCGCCGAAATGGCCCGCCGGGTCCGCGACTGCATCGACCCGATCGTCAAGTGCGGTGCCAACGGCACCGCCTGACCCGACGACTCCCACCCCGGTGCGGCGCGGACACCCGTTCGCGCCGCACCGGGACCCAGGAGGAACGATGAGACGAGCCTTCGCCGGCGCGGCACTTGCCGCACTCGCCGTCTGCGGCGGGCTGGCCGCCGTGGCACGGCCCGCCGAGCGATCCGCCCCCGCCGCGGCAGCGCCCGTTGTGGCGGCCCCCGCACCGTACAACCCGACCGACACAGCCTGGCTGCAACTCCTCGTCCCGATGACCGAACAGAACATCCGGCTGGCCGAGTTGACCGCCGCCCGGGCCGCCTCGCCGGAACTGCGCGCACTGGCCGCCGAGATCGCCGAAGGCCACCGGACGGAACTCGCCCGCCTCCGGGAACTCACCCGCCTCGGGGGAGTGACCGGAGACAACCCGCACACCGGCCACGACATGCCCGGCATGACCACCGCCGCCGAGTACATCGAGGCCGAGCACGCCACCGGTGCCGACTTCGACCGCCTGGCCGCCCTGCACCTGCGCGAATACCTGGAGCAGTCCGTCCGTCTCGCCGCCTCCGAGTCCACGGCCGGCAGCGCCGACGCCGCCCGCCGTCTCGCCGCCGACCTCCACCGCACCCGCTCCGCCCAACTCACCCGCCTCGGTCCCTGACCGGCCGTTCCTGCGCGGTGGTCAGTCGGGTCCGCGGAGTCCGGCAGCAGCCGGATCGGGTGGTCGGTGGAGTCGGGCCGACCGCCGATATTCGCTTGCGCGTCCTCGTCACGCGGGCCAACGTGGCCTGACCCTCCGGAGAAGGCAGAGCAGATGACCGCGCAGACCCAGCACGTCGACCACGAACTCGTCCGGGCCGCGGCCGAGGTCGCCCGTACGCGGTGCCGGGGCGACAACCACACCATGGCGGCCGCGGCCCGTGCCCGGGACGGCAGGATCGTCACCGCGGTGAACGCCTATCACTTCACGGGAGGTCCCTGCGCCGAGCTGGTCCTCATCGGCACGGCGGCCGCCCAGGGCGCGTACGAGCTGGAGACGATCGTCGCCGTGGGCGACCGCAACCGAGGGGTCGTTCCCCCGTGCGGGCGGTGCCGTCAGGTCCTCCTCGACTACTTCCCCGCCCTCAAGGTCATCGTCGGCGCCGGCGACCGCATCCGGACCGTTCTCATCACCGACCTGCTGCCCGAGAGCTACGTCTGGGCCGACCACCAGCTCGACACCGAGTGAACCCCACCGCCCGGTGCGGACGGCGCGGCGAATGCTGTTGGACACGTCCCGGGTCGACGCTTCTGTGCATGCGCGGACGGAGTTACCGCTACGTCGGGCCGACCGGGCCGAGGAGTCTCGTCCGGCCGGGCGGTGAGGGTTTCGGCGTGCATTCGCCGGCGGACTTCGAGGTGTGGGTCTCGGCCCGGCCGGCGGAGGAGTTGTCCGAGCCCTTCACCTACGTCGTTGACGGGGCCGGGATCCTGCGGCTCTCGCCGCGTCGCAGCGAGCACGTGGTGTGTGCCGGTGGGGAAGCGGTCCTGAGCGCCGGTGAGATCGGCTTTCGCGCGGACTCCGGCCGGTGGGTGGCCGAGGAGGTCAGCAATCAGTCGACCGGCTACTGCCCGGACGCCTGCTCGTGGCAGGCCGTCGCCGATGCGCTCGACCGGGCCGGGATCTCCGCTCCGTCCGGCTTCACCCACGAAGTGGTGTTCCGGCGCTGCCCTGCCTGCGAGCAGCTGAACATCGTGCGCGAGGCGGACTTCGTCTGCGTCTTCTGCGACGGGTCTCTGCCGCGGGAGTGGAACGTGGACCGGCCCTGACACCGACCGGACCCGGACACGGGCCGGACCGTAAACCGCTGGCGGCGGACGGTGCGGGGGTCGGATGCCGGGCGCGGCGGGAGCTTCCCGCCCCGGCTGCCCCTTCCGTGGGGCCCGGCACGCTCTCGGTACCGAAAGGTGCGCGCACATGCACTTCGGCGTCATCGTCGCTCTCCCGCCCACCGCCCGGGGCGACGTCGCGAAGGCGCTCGTTGCCGCCCTCGGTCCGTTCGACGAGAACCGGGAGGTGGAGGCGTACCGGGAGTACCTGACCGGCGCCCCGGCCGGGATCGGGTGCATCGCCGCGCTGCGCCGCAGCGGGCTGCTGCCCGCCGGCGACGACCTGACCTGGCAGGAGGTCGCCGATGCCCACAACCGCCACTTCGGCACCGAACCGGGCAGCGAGGACGCCCTGCACGTCGACGGGGAGGGCCGCGCCTACTTCATGAGCACCTGCAACCCCGACGCGAAGTGGGACGGATGGGTGGTCGGCGGCCGCTGGCCGGACCACTTCGTGCACCGCCCCGACGCCGCCGGGGATCCCCGCCTGATCGACGATCACCAGGAGGGGGCGGGCGGGGCGCTTCGCTGCGACGGCGGCCCCCGTGCCCTGCTCGACTTCGAGGCGATGCGCGATCTCGAGGAACGCGAGGCCGCCGCGCGCCACGACCGCTGGACGGAACTCGTCGGCGGTCTGCCTGCCGCGCAGCCGTGGCGGCACTTCCAGGCCCGGCACCTGGCGGACCCGGACGGCTACCCGATGGAGCAGGCCCGGGACGACCACCGGACGCAGGCCAGGTGTCGGGCCGCGCACGGCAGCGAGGAATTCCGTTACTGGGACGGCGGGTTCTCGACGGACCGTGCGGAGTACGTGGCGCGGGCCCGGGCCGAGGCCGTCCCGAACTACGCCCTGCTGCGCCTGGACGGGACGTGGACGGAGCCCGGCAGCGACACGGAGGAGGACCGCGCCGCGTACGCGCGGGAGGCGAACGCGTACCTGGACGCGCTGGACGGCGACGTCCTGCTGGTGACCGTCGACTGCCACTGCTGATCCGCCCGGCCGTTCCGATGGCCGGGCGGATCAGCCGCCGTCCCGGATGCCGAGGGCTTCAGTGGTCACCGCGATGCCCACGACGAACGGGCGGCGGGCCCGCAGCCTCCGGTGGCCGTCCGGTGAGTACCGGACGGCCACCGGCCTGCGGGAGCCGTGCGCGGCAGGTCAGCTGACGTTGACCGCCGTCCAGGCCGCCGCGACGGCGGCGTACTCGGCGGACCCGGCACCGTAGAGGTCGGTGGCGGCCTGGAGGGTCGCGGTGCGGGCGCCCTTGTAGTCGGTGGTCGAGGTCATGTAGACGCTGAGCGCCCGGTACCAGACCTGCAGGGCCTTGTCGCGGCCGATGCCGGTGACGGTGGAGCCGTTGTAGGTGGGGGAGTTGTAGCTGACGCCGTTGATGGTCTTCGCGCCGCTGCCCTCGGACAGCAGGTAGAAGAAGTGGTTGGCGACGCCGGACGAGTAGTGGACGTCCAGGCTGCCCACGCTCGAGGACCAGTAGTCGGCGGAGCGGCCGTCCTTGGAGGGCTTGTCCATGTAGCGCAGCGGGGTGCCGTCGCCGCGGATGTCGATGAGTTCGCCGATCAGGTAGTCGCCCTTGTCGGAGGCGAGGTTGGCGTAGAACTCCACGCCGGTGCCGAAGATGTCGCTGGTGGCCTCGTTGAGGCCGCCGGACTCGCCCGAGTAGTTCAGGCCGGCGGTGTTGGCGGTCACGCCGTGGCTCATCTCGTGGCCGGAGACGTCCAGGGAGGTCAGCGGGTGGGTGTTGCTCGCACCGTCGCCGTACGTCATGCAGAAGCAGCTGTCGCTCCAGAAGGCGTTGGAGTAGTTCTTGCCGTAGTGGACGCGGCTGTAGGCGCCGACACCGTCGTTGCGGATGCCGAGGCGGCCGAAGGTGTTCTTGTAGAAGTCCCAGGTGGCGGCGGCGCCGTACTGGGCGTCCACGGCGGCGGACTGGCTGTCGGAGACGGACCCGTTGCCCCAGACGTTGTCGGCGTCGGTGTAGAGCGTGCCCTTGCCGCCCTGCTTGCCGTTCATGGAGACGGTGTACTGGCCGCCCCGGGTGTTGTCCCTGAGTGCGTAGGTCGAGCCCGTGTAGTCGGTGGTGAGCGTGACGCCGCCGACGAAGACGCCGGTGCCCGAGCCGGTGGCGTTGGCGGTCTGCACCTGCTCGTGGGTGGAGAGCACCTCGCCGGTTGCGGCGTCGGTGACGACCACCCGGCTGCTCGGGGTTCCGTCGGTGCGGACGCCCTCGACGGTGGTGCGGTGGGCCAGTCTCGGCCTCCCGGAGGCCGCCCACACGACCAGTTGCGCCGCACCGGCCGCATCCACGGAGGCGAGGGCGGGCTCGTCCCCGTCGGAGACGCCGATGGTGGCTGCGACCGCGCCGTGCGCCTTTGCGGCGGCCTGCGCGGCGGTGAGCTTCGGGGTGAGCGAGGCGGGGGCGATCGAGCCCTGCACGGCGCGGTCGGCGGACCGGATCGCGCCCTGCGCGCTCTGGTGGACTATCAGGTCGCCGCCGAGGACGGGGAGCCCGGCGAAGGTGCGCTCGTAGCGCACGTGCCGGGTGCCGTCGCCGTCCACGACGGTGTCCTTCACGATCAGCTGCTCCTGGGCCGACAGGCCCAGGGCCCGGGCCGTTGCGGTGGGGGCCGGGGCTGCCTGTGCCGCTCCGGCACTGACCTGGATCGCGCCGGCCAGGACGGCCGAGGCGGACAGAACGGCTCCGAGGGCGAGCTTTCGCTTCACGTACGGTTCCTTCCGGGGTCAACCGCGGGTGCGCGGTCGCGCCGGGCTCCGAGGCGCCGGGTTGGCGCTGGCTGGGTGCGGAGCGGGGCGCTGGCGTGGCCGGAATCATGGCGAAGAATCAGGTGCCGGGAAAAGGGCGTCCGCACAAGTGGCAGGACTTCGCCACTTCGATCGGCCGTCCTGTCGGAATTTGGACGGGAATTGTCGGGCGCATATCTGCTGGCAGACCGGCCTTCGGCGGCCCGGGGGCTCCGCGTGCCGGAATCCGGCCGGTCGGCGTGCGGGGCGGGGCGCGTGCCAGGGTGGGTGGCGCAGCCTCGCCACGAACGCCCCTTGCCCGGAGGGAATTGATTCAGTATGCGTCGGAAGCGAATTGGCCTTGCGTCGGAAATGCATTTCGGGCAAGGCTCGGGGGCGAATGCCGGGAGGGGCATCCGCCTCGCCGTGGGACCGGTGACATCGCGGGCCGCACCTGACTCAGCGCCGAAACGCCGTCCGGTGTCACACCCACCCGCACGGGGGTGCCCCCCACCCGCCCTGGGTACGCCGTCTCCGGGCTGCGCGTGCAGCATGTTCCGGGCGCCGTACCTTCTCCGGTCCTGGGAGTCACCGGGCCGCGGCGGCGAGCAGGTTCATCTCCGCGGGGCTGAGCCGGAGTGCTCCTGCCGCGACGTTCGCCTCCAGGTGGTCGGGATCGCCCGTCCCCGGGATGGCCAGTACGTGCGGGCCCTGCTGCAGCGTCCAGGCGAGCCGGACCTGCGCGGCCGAGGCGCCGTGCGCGGCGGCGACGGCGAGCACCTGCGCGCTCTCCGGCCCGGCGGCGGTGGCGCCCTGCTCGCGTCCGGACCCGGCGATCGCGAAGTACGGTACGAAGGCGATGCCGTCGTCGGCGCAGTGCCGCAGGACCTCGTCGTGCGGCCGCCCGTCGAGGGTGAAGCGGTTCTGCACGGCCACCACCGGCGCGACGGCCCGGGCCTCGGCCAGCTGGGCGGGCGTGACGTTGGAGACCCCGAGGTGTCGGATCAGCCCGGCGTCGCGGAGTTCGGCCAGTGCGCCGACGTGCTCGGCGATCGACGACTGGCCCATCCGCCGCAGGTACACCAGGTCGAGGTGGTCGCGGCCGAGTTGGCGCAGGTTCTCCTCGACCTGCCCGCGCAGCTGCTCGGGCTCGGCCGTGTACCACGCACCGGACGGGTCCCGGCCCGGGCCCACCTTGGTGGCGATGACCAGGCCGTCGGGGTACGGCGAGAGGGCGGTGGCGATCAGCTCGTTGGCCGAGCGCAGCCGGGAGAAGTAGAACGAGGCGGTGTCGATGTGGTTGACGCCGAGTTCGACCGCGCGGCGCAGGACCCGGACGGACCTGTCGCGGTCACTGGGCGTGCCCTCGTCGAACGCCGCGCTGCCGGTGAGGCGCATGGCGCCGAGGCCGATGCGGTTCACCCGTAGGTCGCCGAGTGTCCAGGTGCCTGCGGCGGTGGCGTCGATGCCCGTGGCGGTGTGGTTCAACTGTGCTGTCCCCTCCGAATGCTGACGGGGGAGGCATCATGGCGGCCCGTCCGCCGGGTGGAGAAGGGCCGGCGGCCACCGGAAATGTCACATCCCGTACGGGAACGCAGGGATGTGACGAACCGTTGTCCTTTTCGAGGCTGCGGAGCAACCGTGACAGTGCATCACCCCAGTGAGAAGGCCTCGGCGAGCAGTTCGATCTGGGTGGTGAGCAGGGTGTCGCCGGTGTGCCCCATGCCGGTGAAGTGGCCGGAGACCTCCAGGCCGATGGTGCCGTGCAGGGTGCTCCAGGCGAGGACGGTGCCGGTGAGGGCGGTGGCGACGGCCTCGGTGCCGTCGGGGGCGCTGGCGGCCACCCAGGCGGCGACGGCCGCGTCCGCCGCGAGCCAGGCCCGCATCTGGGCGACCACGGGGGCGGTGGCGGGTGCCGGGGTGCCGGCGGCGAAGACGGGCAGGAAGGGCGTGAGGACGGCCCGGGCGCTCGCGAGGGTTTCGGGCGGAGCGGTGTAGCCGGGGGTCGGGGTGCCCTGGATCAGCAGGTAGCGGTGCGGCTGCGCGACGGCCCAGCCGCGGTACGCGGTGGCCAGGGCGTGCAGTCGGGCGCGCGGGCCGGTGCCCGGGTCGGGGGCGGCGGCGACGGCCGCGGCGGCGTCCCCGTAGGCGTCCGAGATGAGGGCGCCGAGCAGGTCGTCCCGGCTGGCGAAGTAGCGGTACAGCGCGGGCCCGGACATGCCGAGCCCCTTGGCGATCTTCACCAGGGCGAGGCCGTCGGTGCCGCCCTCGGCCAGCTGCCGCAGTGCGGCGTCCTTGATCTCGGCGCGGGTCTGCTCCCGGTAGCGGGCGCGCGGGCCGGTCGTACGGGCCTCTGCCATCTCGGCCGCCCTCTCCTCTTCGTTACTGATTGTCGTGGTAGTAAGAGTCTCTCACGATCGACTCGCCATCGCGCTTGCGATTGACACTCGCAACAGTTATAGTCTATAACAGAAGCGAGAGGCGCTCGCGGAGAGAACGGCCCGCCCGTGCGGACCGAAGAGAGGGGACACCATGAACACCCAGGAGCAGCAGCTGCACGTCGTGCTCGGCGCCGGCCCGGCCGGCACGGCCCTTGCGGCGGAGCTCGCCCGCCGTGGCCACGCCGTCCGCCTGGTCGACCGTGCGGGGGAGGGCCCTGCGCCGCAGGGCGTCGAGCGCCGCGCCGGCGACGTCGCCACACCGGCCGGCGCGCTGGCCGCCGTGGAGGGCGCCGACGTCGTCTACCACTGCGTCAACGTCGGCTACCACCTGCAGGTCGAGCTGATGCCGCAGATCCAGCGGGCCGTGCTCGGCGCGGTCGAGAAGACGGGCGCCCGCCTGGTCGTGCTCGACACCCTCTACCCGTACGGCCCGACCGGCGGCGCGCCGATGACCGAGCGCACCCCGTGGAACGCCGTCAGCCGCAAGGGCCGGATGCGGGCCGAACTGGACGAGGCCTACCTGGCCGCGCACCGGGAGGGCCGCGCCCGGGTGGTGCTCGGCCGCTCCGCGGACTTCGTCGGCCCCGGCGTGCTCAACTCCACCCTCGGCGGCGCCGTCTTCCCGGCCGCGCTCACCGGCGGCGAGGTGCTGGGCCTGGGCGACATCGACCTGCCGCACAGCCACACCGACATCCGGGACGTCGCCGCCGGACTCGCCACCCTCGGCGAGCACCCCGAGGCCGACGGCCGGGTCTGGCACCTGCCGACCGCACCGGCCCGGACGCCCCGCAAGGTCCACGCCATGATCGAGGAGCGGATCGGCTGGCCGCTGAACGTCTTCGTCCTGGACACGCCGCGGCCCTTCGGCCCCTTCGACGAGGTGTTCATGGCCGAGTACGCCGAGATGTTCTACCAGCACACCGAGCCGCAGGTGGTGGACTCAGGCGACTTCGAGAAGGCCTTCGGTGCCACCCCGATCCCGCTGGAGCGGACCCTCGACGAGACCCTCGACTGGTACCGGGACCTGCTGGCCGCGCACGCCCCGCGTGCCTGACCGGCCGCCCGACCGGCCGCCCGACCGGCCGGCGCCGAGTACCCGAGCGGTCGGCCCCGCACCCCTGAAGGGCCGGTGCCGCACCACCTCCGCCTACGGGCGCCCGGACGGTTCGTCCAGATCCGGTTCCACGGGCCCGCCGGCCACCGTCGGCGGGCCCGGGCCGCGCATCCCGATCGTGATCCGCCCGCGGTCCGGACAGTCCGTCCCGCCCCCTACGATGACGGGCATGAACACTGGGGGGCCGGAGACGCGGCTCATCGACGGCCGTTTCGAACTGCTGCAGCGCCTCGGCGGCGGAGGCATGGGCCTGGTCTGGCGCGCCCGCGACAACGCCCTGCACCGGGAGGTCGCCCTCAAGGAGGTCCGCCCGCCGGACCCGGCGATGCTCGCAGCCGACCCGGTCGCCGCCCAGGAGCTCCGCGAGCGCGTCCTGCGCGAGGCCCGCGCCCTCGCCCGCCTCCAGCACCCCAACGTGGTGATCATCCACCACATCGTCGACACCCCCGACCAGCCGCACCCCTGGCTGGTCATGGAGCTGGTCAGCGGCGGAAGCCTCGCCGACCGGCTGGCGAACGGTCCGCTGAGCGTCCCCGAGGCGGCCAGGATCGGCCGCGGCGTCCTCGCCGCCCTGCGCTCCGCGCACGCCGCCGGCATCCAGCACCGCGACGTCAAGCCCGGCAACGTCCTGCTGCGCCAGGACGGCACGCCCGTCCTCACCGACTTCGGCATCGCCGCCATGCAGGACGCCACCGCGCTCACCGCCACCGGCTCGCTCATCGGCTCGCCCGAGTACATCGCCCCCGAGCGCATCCGCGGCGGCGCCGGCGACGCCTCCTCCGACCTGTGGTCGCTCGGCATGATGCTGTACGTCGCGATCGAGGGCCACCACCCGCTGCGCCGCTCCACCACCCTGGCCACCCTGGCCGCGGTCCTCGACGAGCCGCTGCCGCCGCCCGTCCGCGGCGCCCAGCTCGGCCCGCTGCTCGGCTCCCTGCTCTCCCGGGATCCGGCCCTCCGCCCCGACGCCGAGATGCTCGACCGGCTGCTGGCCGCGGCCGAGCAGGGCGAGCAGGTCGCCCCGCCCTCCGGCTGGGCGCCGACCGTCAAGGAGACCTTCAAGCAGCCCGGCCCGCCCGAGGCGCCGACCCCCGGCGCCTTCGGTGCCCCCGCGACCGGCTCCCCGGCGCCGTACGGTGCCCCCGGCGTGCCCGGTGCCTTCGGCGCGCCCGCCGGAGGCTACGGCTTCCCCCAGCCCTCCACCGGCCCGAACAACGGCTACGGCTTCCCCCAGCCCTCCACGGGCCCGAACGGCGGTTACGGCTTCCCGCAGTCGCAGACCGGGCCCAACGGCGGCCACGGCTTCCCGCAGTCGCCCACCGGTCCGACGGGCGGCTACGGCCACCCGCAGTCGCCGACCGGCCCGACCGGCGCCTGGACGCCGCAGGGCGGCCACCCCGGCCACCTGCCCACGCCCGCCCGCCGGGGCCGGGTCGTGCTGCTCACCGTGTCGGTGGCCGGCGCCGCCCTCGCCGGCACGCTGGCCTGGAACGCGGCGCAGGGCACCAACGGCGGCAAGAGCAACGCGAACACGGTGACCACCACCGGCGGCACCGGCAGCACCACCGCGACCGGCAGCGGCGGCACGGCCTCGCCCGCGGCCACCACCACCGGGTCCGCCGGCAAGAACGCCCCCGCCCCGAAGGACCTGCTCACCGCGGACGGCGTCCGCGCGGTCGTGGCCGCGATCACCCCGACCGCCGGCACCACGATGATCAACGAGCTGGTGGTCTACCCCACCTACGCGATGGCCGAGACCCCGAAGGCCGACAACGCCAAGCTCTACGACCGCATCGACTACCGCGACGGCCGGACCAGCAAGAAGGCCGGCGGCACCACCATCGGCGACGACAAGCCGGTCGACCTCAAGGTCTACAACTGGGACGTCATCCCGGGCCTGCTGAAGGAGGCCGAGGCGAAGCTGAACGTCAAGAACCCGACGAGCCGCTACCTGATCATCGGCCCGGACATGTTCGACGGCAGCCCGACCATCCGCGTCTACCTCTCCGACGACTACGGCAGCGGCTACCTCTCGGCCGACACCAAGGGCAACGTCATCAAGGCCTACCCGCACGAGTGACCGGCCCCGGCGCAACCGAACCCCGGCCGCGTTCTGCGCGGCCGGGCCCACCGAGGAGAGGCATTGGACACCCCGCACCCCGTCGACCGGCCCGACGCCGACTGGTTCAACCCGCCGGAGTCCGCCGTCCGGGACGGCGACGCCCTCGTCGTCACCACCCGTGAGCGCAGCGACTTCTGGCGCACCACCGGCTACGGCTTCGTCCGCGACGACGGCCACGCCCTGCTCGCACCGCTGCCGGACGGCACCGCCGCAGAGGTGACCTTCCTCGCCGCCTTCGACGCCCTCTACGACCAGGCCGGCCTGATGGTCCGCGTCGACGAGCGCACCTGGACGAAGGCCGGCGTCGAGATGTCCGACGGCGTCCCCCACCTCGGTGCGGTCGTCACCCGCGACGTCTCCGACTGGTCCCTGGCCCCGGTCCCGGACTGGCACGGCCGCCTCGTCACCGTCCGCGCCAGCCGCAGCGGCGACGCCCTCACCGTCCGCGCCCGCTGCGAGGACGGCCCCTGGCGCCTCGTCCGCTACGCCCCGCTCGACCCCGGTGCCGCCGCCCTGGCCGGCCCCTTCTGCTGCTCCCCGGAACGCAAGGGCCTCCGGGTCCGCTTCACCGCCTTCACCCTCGGCCCCGCCGACGCCTCCCTCCACGCACCCGGCATCTGACCGCCGGGCGCACGGCATCCGATCGCCGGGCGCACGGCGGCAGCCGCCGCCGATCGGTGTTTGGCCGCGGTGGGTGGGCGGGCAGGCGCGCCGGAGAAGGCGGTGGTGGACGTGGACGGGATCGGGCAGGTGATGGGCACCTTCCTGGAGGAGTCGCACCACATCGGGCCCCGGGACATCGCCGGGCTGGTGGACGACACCGCCCGTGCGCTGGGCCTGCACGGCGCCGGCGTCTATCTGGCCGACGTCCAGCAGGTGCGGCTGGTGCCGCTGCCGGACGACCGGAAGGCGGACGCTGTTCCGGGAGCGGGCGCCGTGCCGGTGGAGGGCACGCTGGCGGGCTGGGCGTACCGGACGGTGCAGTCGCGGGAGGCTTCGGCCGACGGGCACGTCGAGCTGTGGGTGCCCCTGGTCGACGGTGTGGAGCGGATCGGCGTGCTGCGTGCGACAGCACCCTCCTCGGGTCCGGAAGTGACCGACCGGTGCCGGGCGCTCGCCTCGCTCACGGCGCTGCTGGTCGTTTCGAAGTCGGCGTTCAGCGACGTGATGGCGGAAGCCGTCCGCAGTCGGCCGATGTCCCTCCAGGCGGAGCTGGCCTGGGCGTTCATGCCGCCCCGCACCCTGGGTACCCGCCATGTCACCTCGTCGGCGGCCCTGGAACCGGCTTACGAGATCGGCGGCGACGCCTTCGACCACAGCCTGCTGCGCGACCGGCTGCACCTGACGGTCGTCGACGCGATGGGCCACGACCTGGCGGCCGGCGGGGCCTCTGCGGTGGCCGTGGCGGGCTGCCGGGCCACCCGCCGGGCGGGCGGCGGCCTGCCGGACATCGCGGAGGCGGTCGACCAGGCGCTGTCCCGCTGGATTCCGGACCGCCTGCTGACCGCGGTCTTCGCCGACCTGGAGATCGCCACCGGCCGGCTGACCTGGGTGAACTTCGGGCATCCGCCGCCGCTGCTGATCCGCCGGCAGCACGTCGTCCCGGGCGCCCTGGAACGCCCGGCGCAGCTGCCGCTGGGGCTGGGCCCGGGCTATTCGCGGCAGCCGGCGACCGTTCACCGTGCGCAGCTGGAGCCGGGGGACCGCGTCCTGGTCCACACCGACGGCGTCACGGAGGCGCGGTCCGCGGACGGCGAACTCTTCGGCGAGGAGCGGCTGGTGGACCTGGTGGTGCGTTCCGCGGCGGCCGGCGAGCCGGCGCCGGAGGCGCTGCGGCGGCTGGTCCTGGCCCTGCTCGACCACCAGGACCACCGGCTGCACGACGATGCGACGATCGTGCTGGCCGAGTGGCACCCGCGGGGCTGAGCCGCCGGCCGCCGGACGTGCGCAACGGGCGAAGCATCGCACACGCAGCATGCCTTTTCTGGAACACTGTGCGTGACGTGCCGGACACCCGGGGTGCCGATCCCGGGGCGGTCCGCCGTGCCGTGCGCAGGCCGTCGAGGGGGCGTGATGGACACCGTGATCGTGCAGCTGCCGGACGCCGGCGGGGCTCCGCCGGGTGCGCCGCGGCTGCTGAGGATGGGCCCGGACGACACCGCGGACTTCGGCCGCGGCGCCCCGGGCTGCCCGGTCGCGATCCCGCTGCCGGACCAGGGGGTCTCCCGCCGGGCCGGCGAGCTCACCGCCGCGGCCGACTACTGGCGGTTGTCCAACTTCAGTCGCTCGGCGACGTACGTGGTGGAGAACCTGGAGGGCGCGGGCGAGCACCTGAAGGTGGCGCCGGGCCGGCTGGGCGCGCCGGTGCCGTTCGAGTTCTCCCGGGTGGTGCTGCCCTCGCTCGGCGGCGGCTGCCACTTCAAGGTGTTCGCCCCGCTCCACGCCTACCTGGACCGCGGCCCCGGTTCACCGCGCGGCGAGCACACCGTCAGCCCGTTCGCCCTGGACGCCACCGCCAAGTACTTCCTCGTCCTGGTGGCGCTCTGCGAGCCGCGACTGCGCGGCACCTCGGCGGCCGTCCCGGGGGTCGGCGACGTGGTCGAGCGGCTGCGCACCGGCCCTGGCAGCTCCGCCCCGACCCGCTCCGCGGTCAACTACCACATCGACTACCTGGCGGAGTCCAAGCTCAGGCTGCGTCCTGACGGGGCGTCCGCGGGCGACGGGCCGCTGCGCAAGCGCGAGGAGCTGGTCGGCCTGGCGCTCCGCTTCGACCTGGTGCGCGAGGAGCACCTGGCCCTGCTGCCGCCGCGCGGCGCCCGCAGGGCACCGACGGGAGGGGCGGACGGGTGAGCAGCACCGGGTTCCCGGCCGACCTGCCGCCGGAGGTGCCGCCCGGCTACCGGGTGGCCGGGCACCGGGTCACCGGGCCGATCGGCGCGGGCGGCTGGGGCGCCGTGTACGCGGCGGTGCGGTGCTCGGACGGCGCCCCGGCGGCGGTGAAGTTCCTCCCGGCCGGCCGCCTCGCCCCGGGCCGGCGCCGGGAGGCAGCCGAACTCGCCCGCCGGGAGGCGGAGTTCAGCCGGTCGGCGGGGCATCCGCGGCTGATCCGAACCTTCCGGACGGCGGTCGTCCGCGACCCGGGCCGGCCCGGCCTGGACGGCGCGGTGGTGCTGGTGATGGAACGGGCCGAGCGGAGCCTGCTGGACCGGCTGCAGGACGGCCCGGCCGTGCCCGCCGGGGAGGCGGAGCGGCTGCTCGCCGAAGTCTGCGAGGGCCTCGTCCACATGCACGGTCACGGCTGGGTGCACGGCGACCTCAAGCCGGCGAACGTGCTGCTGATGGCCGACGGCTCGGTGCGGCTCGCCGACTTCGGCCTCACCGCCGAACTCGACGGCACCCACGCCTATGTGCCGCCGCTCGGCTCGCTCGACCACGTGCCGCCGGAGTGGTGGTCGGAACGCAGCGGGGTGCGCGGCGTGGCGCTGCGTCCGGCGTCCGACGTGTGGGCGTTCGGGGTGCTGGCGCACCAGCTGTTCGCCGGGGGTGCGCACCCCTTCCCCGGGGCGGCGGCCCGGGCGCGGGCGCTGGCCGCGCAGTCGTACGCCCGCGGGCGGGAGCCGCTGCGGCTGGACGAGCGGGTGCCGGAGCGCTGGCGGCCGCTGGTCGCGGACTGCCTGGCCGCGGACCGGGCCGCCCGCCCGGCCGATGCCGCCGCGGTGGCCGCCCGTCTGCCCGGCCCGGTACGGCGCACCCCGGGCCGGCGCCGGACGGCCCTGCTCGCCGGCGCCGCTGCGACGGTCGCGGTTTGCGCGGCGGCGGCCGTGCTGCCGGCCGTGCTGCCGGACGGCGGGGGAGCGGCCGACCGCCCCCGTGCGGCTGCCACGTCCCCCGCCTCCCCGGCGTCCCCCGCTTCCCCGGCCGCCGACGCGGCGGGTGCGCTGCCGGGTGCCGTTCCGGCGGGCTCCGACGTCCCTGCCGCCCTGCGCGAGCCGATCACCCGGGCGGCCCGCCGCTGCCCGGAGCCCGAGGTCACGCCGGTGCTGCTCGCCGCGATGCTGAAGGCCGAGAGCGGCTTCGACCCGGATGCCGCCCGCCCGGAGACACAGGAGTACGGCATCGCCATGTGGACGCCCGCGGTGTTCAACGCCTGGGCGCAGGACGGCGACCTGGACGGCCGCAAGGACTACATGTCGCCGCCGGACGCGATCATCTCGATGGGCTCGTACGTGTGCTGGCTGGCCCAGCAGTTCAAGCGCCGCGGGATGCACGAGGACCTGCCGGCGTTGCTGGCGGCCGGCTACCGTACCAGCGACAAGACGATCGCGGAGGCGCGCGGGGTGCCCGAACGGGTGCGGGCGCACGTGGACCGGGTCCTGGAGTACCTCGCCCAGTACACCCGATGAGCCCAGTGCGCCCGGTGGGCCAGTGCGCCCGGTGGGCCAGTGCGCCCGGTGGGCCCGCCCGGGCCCCGTCGGCGGGGTGTCAGCAGCCGGGCAGGCCGGGCACCGGCTGGTCGTTGCCGCCGCCGGAGAGGTAGACGACGTTGACCCAGACGCCCTTGTTGCCGCTGTCGTCGTCGGTCTTGGCCCACCAGTTGTTGCGGTACGGGCCCTCGACGACCTCGCTGCCGACGGCCTGGCAGTAGAAGTAGTTGGTGCCCGCGTTGAGGGTGCCGGCGCGGACGTTGCCGGCGAAGTACGAGGGCGCGGTCTTCCACACGTTGCAGTTGTACTTGCCGCCGCCGATGCCGTAGCAGCCGCTGGCGGCCTCGGCGGTCGCGGGGACGAGGCCGGTCAGGGCGAGGCCGGCGGCGGCAGCCGCACCGGCGAGGACGAACTTGCGGACAGTGGACACAGCGGACATGGGTGCTCCTTGCAGGGTGGTCGAGGGATCCGACGGTGGTCGGCCGCACCGGCCGCCCCGTCGTCCACCAGCAAACCCCGCCCGCGGTCCGCCCGGTACCTGACATCTGTCAGGGCGTCAGGCGCAGGTCCGCGGCACCCTCTTTTCGTCGTATTGACGACAACCCTTGCCGCCGGTTATCGTCATTGCGACGAAAAGAACTGCGAAGGGGGTCCACCACCATGGCCGACATCACCAGGCGCCTCGGGTTCCGGCATCTGCGCGCCGCGCCCACCTCCCACATCCGCCACCTGCGCGGCGGCAAGCCGGCCCACGAGGGCGCCGGCCTGGCCTTCTGGTTCCGTCCGCTCACCGCGGCGATATCCGAAGTCCCGCTGGACGACCGCGAGTTGGCCATGCTCTTCCACGCCAGGACGGCCGACTTCCAGGACCTCGCCGTCCAGGCCACCGTCACCTACCGGATCGACGACCCCGTGGTCGCCGCCGGCCGCCTCGACTTCGGCATCGACCCGGACACCGGCGCCTGGCGGGCCGAGCCGCTCGAACAGCTCGGCACCCTGCTCACCGAGACCGCCCAGCAGCACGCCCTCGAGTTCATCGCCCGCACCCCGCTCGCGGCCGCCCTCGTCGACGGCGTCACCGCCGTCCGCCGCCGGATCGCGGACGGCCTCGGCACCGAGGCCCGGCTCGCCGAGATCGGCCTCACCGTGATCGCCGTCCGGGTCACCGCGCTCCGCCCGGAGGCCGAGACCGAACGCGCCCTGCGCACCCCGGCCCGCGAGCAGGTGCAGCAGGAGGCCGACCGCGCCACCTACGAGCGCCGGGCCCTCGCCGTCGAGCGGGAGCGCGCCATCGCCGAGAACGAGATGGCCAACCGGATCGAACTCGCCCGCCGCGAGGAGGAACTGGTCGGCCAGGAGGGCGCCAACGCCCGCCGCCGCGCGGAGCAGGACGCCGAGGCGGACGCCGTCCGCGCCGAGGCCGAATCGGTCCGCCGCACCCGGCTCGCCACCGCCGAGGCCGAGGCCAACCGCGTCCTCGCCGCCGCCCGGGCCCAGGCCGAACGCGCCCTCGGCGAGGCCAAGGCCGCCACCGAGCAGGCCTGGCTCGCCGCCCACCAGGAGGCCGGCCCCGAGGTGCTGCGCGCCCTCGCGATGATCCGGCTGGCCGAGCACCTGCCGCGGATCGACAGCATCACCCTCACCCCGGACGTCCTCACCGGCCTGCTCACCCGACTCGGCACCGGCGGCGACGGCGGCGCCCGATGAGCCTCGCCCCCCGCGCGGTGCTCGTCCACCGCCGCACCGAGTACGAGGAACTCCTCGCCCGGCACGGCTCCCGCGGCCAGGCCGCGTTCTTCCTGGAGTCCCGGGGCCGCTCCCTCGCCGAGGCCGAGGAACGCCACAACCGGGCGGGGGTCGCGCTCGCCGCCGTCGCCGGGGCGATCCCGACCGACTGGCGCCGCAGCCGGGTCGAGCGCGCAGACCTCGACCGCTTCCTGTTCACCCCGGAGGACGTGGTGGTCGTGGTCGGTCAGGACGGCCTGGTCGCCAACGCCGCCAAGTACCTGGCCGGCCAGCCGGTCGTCGGCATCGACACCGACCCGGGCCGCAACCCCGGCGTGCTCGTCCGCCACCGCCCCGACGACGCCGCCCGGCTGCTCCGGGCGGCCGCCGGACCCGGCGCGGACGCCCTCGTCGAGGAGCGGACGATGGTCGAGGCGGTCGCCGACGACACCCAGCGGCTGCTCGCCCTCAACGAGGTCTACCTGGGGCAGAGCGGCCACCAGACCGCGCGCTACCGCCTCACCGCCCCGGGCACCGCCCCGGAGGCGCAGGCCTCCTCCGGCATCCTGGTCGGCACCGGCACGGGCGCCACCGGCTGGTGCCGCTCCGCCTGGCTCGAGCGCGGCAGCACGCTGCGCCTGCCGGAACCCACCGGCTCCGCCGTGGCCTGGTTCGTCCGGGAGGCCTGGCCGTCCCCGACCACCGGCACCGACCGCGTCCAGGGCCTGCTCGACGGGCGGGAGCGCCTCGAGGTCACGGTCGAGTCCGACCGGCTGGTGGTCTTCGGCGACGGCGTGGAGTCCGACGCCCTCCAGCTCGGCTGGGGACAGCGCCTGACGGTCGGCGTCGCCGCCGAACGCCTCCGCCTGGTCGCCTGACGGCCGGCTTCCCGGCCCCGACGGGACCGGCGGACCGGTGTGCGGGCGCCCGTGGCCCGTGCTCCCGCGAGCCCCCCTGCGCGCCCGCACGACGGGTCGCGCACGGCGCGTCGGCGCGCACGGCTCTGCCACAGTGGCCGCGGGGCTCGATCCGCAAGCCCCCACCACCCACGGGAAGGCGGCATACATGGCACGTCGCTGGCTGGTCACCGGATGTTCGTCGGGTCTCGGCCTGGCCCTCGCCACCGCGGTGGCCGAGGCCGGTGACCACGTCCTGGCCACCGCCCGCAAGCCGGACACCCTGGCCGAACTGGCCGCCCGCCACCCGGGCCGGGTGGTCACCGCGGCACTCGACATCCGCGACCCCGGTCAGTGCGAGGCCGCCGTCACCGCCGCCGTCGACCGGCTCGGCGGCCTGGACGTCCTGGTGAACAACGCCGGCAGCGGGCTCTTCGGCGCCGTCGAGGAGGTCTCCGACGAGGAGCTGCGCGACCAGCTGGAGATCCTGGTCGTCGCACCGTGGCGGCTCGCCCGCCTCGCCCTGCCGGTGATGCGCGCCCAGGGCTCCGGCCACATCGTCAACGTCTCCTCGCTGGCCGGCCGGATGGCCTTCCCGGGGCTCGGCGCCTACGTCGCCGGCAAGTACGCCCTCGAGGGGATGAGCCAGGCACTGGCCGCCGAGGCCGCCCCGCTCGGCATCCGGGTCACGGCCGTCGAGCCGGGCGGCTACGCCACCGGGTACGGCGACGCCGTCACCGCGGCCTCCGCCCGCATCCCCGCCTACGCCCCGGTCACCGACCCGATGCGGGCCGGCATGCACGGCATGCGGGACAACCCGCACCTCGGCCGCCCCGAGGACTTCGCCCACCACGTCCTGCGGATCGTCACCGCCGAGGGCACCCCGCTCCGCGTCCCCGTCGGCACCGACGCCTTCGCCTACCTCGCCGCCGTCGAAGAAGCCGCCCGCACCGAACTGACCGCCGCCCGCACCTTCATCCTCGACGAGTAACGGCCCACCTCCGGCCACTGGAGCACCCGAAAAAAGGGGTGCGGGAACTGCGCGGATCCGGAAGGTGCGGCGCTGCACCTCCCGCCCCGCGCAGCTCCACGCGCCCCTCGGGCGGCCCGTGGCAGGCGGGCCGCTCCGGATGGCCTACCGCTGCTCGGGCGGCTGCTCGCCGAGGTGATCGTTGATCTTCTGCTGGGCGGCGTCGACCTGATCCCGGTACTTGTTCTGGGTCTTGGCGTCGACCGCGTCACCGGCCTTCTCGACACCCTTCTGAGCGGTGTCCTCGTGGCCCTTCATCATGTTCTTGAGCTTGTCCAGCATCGACATCTGGCTTCCTCCTCGGGAGTTGCCGGTCCTCTCACCATCGCCGACCCGGACGAGATCCACATCTCCGGCGGCGGGCGGGCCCGGCTCAGGGCGGTGCGGCGGCCGCCCAGTACCCGGGCACGGCGTCCGTGCGCCGCTTCAGGTCGGCCCGGACGCGGACGGCCAGCCGACGGGTGTCCCGCCGGTTCACCACGGCGCCCAGCCCCGCCCCCACCAGCAGCGGGAACAGCGAGGGAAGTTTCCGCAGGGTGCTCCGGGTGAGCCGCTTGCGGACCTTCCGCCGCACCTCGCTGCCCACCGCCAGCCCCGTCACCGCCGCCACGCCCACCGGATGCTCGGGCGCCATCGCCCTCAGTCCGCGCCGGTCGGCCCAGGCGTTCACGTACGCCGCCGTCCGCTGCGCCGGGGTCCCGCCCGCGGGCACGCCGTACACCTGGTGCAGTTCGGCGATCAGCTTGATCTCGAGGGCCGCGACGACCAGGGTCTCCGCCGCCACCTCCGCGGCCATCGCCGCCGGCACCGGCAGCATCGCCGCCGCACCGACCCCGGCACCGACCGAGGCGGAAGCCCGGAGGGCGCCCGCGACCAGCAGGTCGGCCAGCGCGTCCGGGTCGCCGACGCCCGGGTGCTGTGCCCGCAGCGTCGCCAGGTCCCGGACGGGGATGCGCGGCGCCGTCTGCAGCAGCCGTTCGGTGAGCGCCCGGCCGCCGACCCAGGTCACCCGGGCCGTGGCGGCCCCGCCGCGCAGCAGCAGCCGGACCGTGGAGCCGACCAGCGCACCGGCGCGGCCCACCGCCCGGCGCCGGCCCGCCTGCGAGCCCTCCTCCATCTCCCGGGAGAGCGAGGCCAGCTCCTCGGCCGCCTCCTCGGGCGTCAGTTCCGGCACGTCCGGGGCGCCCACCGCAGCGCCCTCGCCCGGCGGCACGCGGCGTCGTCTGCGCAGCAGTCCCATGGCAGGTCACCTACCCGGTGCCCCCGGCGGGTACGCCGTTCCGGCCGCCGAGCCGCCCGAGCGGCCCACCCCGGCACGGCTGTGACCGCCGTCACGGCCCCGGCCCCGGCGGTGCGCCGCGCGGAGCGCCCGGCCGGGGCGAGAATGATCACATGCCCGCTCACCCCGAGCTGCCGGGCCACTCCGGCCAGACCGCGTGCGGCACCGACATGCGCACCCCGCTGCGGGACTTCCTCCGCACGGAGACCGGCAGCGCCGCCGTCCTGCTCGCCGCCACCCTGGCCGCGCTGATCTGGGCCAACGCCGCCCCGGGGTCGTACGACTCCTTCTGGGAGACCGTTCTCGCGGTGCGGCTCGGCGATGCCGGGGTCTCCCTCGACCTGCGCGAATGGGTGAACAGCGGGCTCATGACGCTGTTCTTCTTCGTGATCGGCCTGGAGGCCCGCCGCGAGTTCGACATGGGTGAGCTCCGCGAGCGACGGCGGATAGCCGTCCCGCTGATCGCCGGGGTGTGCGGCATGGCCGTGCCCGTGGCGATCTACCTCGCCGTCAACGCCGGCGACGGCGAGGCGGGCGGCTGGGGCACCGCGATGTCGACCGACACCGCCTTCGCCCTCGGCATGCTCGCCCTCTTCGGCAGGCGGCTGCCCGAGGCGCTGCGCACCTTCATCCTCACCGTGTCCGTGGTCGACGACTTCGTCGCACTGGGCGTCATCGCGATCGCCTACAGCGGCAGCATCGACCTGCCCGCGCTGCTCGCCGGCCTCGGCGTCTTCGCGGTGATCCTGCTCGTCCGGGCCGCCGGGGTCCGCCGCGGCGGCGTGTACGCGCTGCTCGGCGTCGCCCTGTGGGTCGCCCTGCTCGAGTCGGGCGTCGACCCGGTCGTCACCGGCCTCGCCATGGGCCTGCTCACCTATGCCTACCCGGCCTCCCGCGGCGACCTGGAGCGGGCCACCGACCTGTTCCGGCTGTTCCGCGAGCAGCCCACGCCCGAGCTGGAGCGTTCGCTGCGGGTCGGCCTCGCCACCGCGATCTCCCCGAACGAGCGCCTCCAGCGCGTCTACCACCCGTGGACGAGCTACGTCATCGTGCCGCTGTTCGCCCTCGCCAACGCCGGGATCACGTTCGGCTCCGAGCAGCTCACCCGGGCCCTGCACTCGCCGGTCACCCTCGGCATCGTGCTCGGCTACGTCCTCGGCAAGCCCGTCGGCATCCTCGGCTCGGCGCTGCTCACCACCGCGTTCAGCCGCGGCCGGCTGCGCCCGCCGGTCGGCTGGGGCGCGGTCGCCGCGGGCGGCAGCATCGCCGGCATCGGCTTCACCGTCTCGCTGCTGATCGCCACCCTCGCCTTCGACGGGCCGCGCCTGGAGGAGGCGAAGGTCGGCATCCTGGCCGCGGTGGTCTGCGCCTCCGCCGCCACCTGGGCGGTCACCCGCGCCATCGGCCTGATGCCGCAGCGCGGCCGGATGCGCGCCCTGCTCGGCACCTCGGAGAGCATCGTCGACCTCGCCGCCTCCGTCGACACCGACCGGGACCACATCCGCGGCCCGCTCGACGCCCTGGTGACCGTCGTCGAGTACGGCGACTTCGAATGCCCCTACTGCGGGCAGGCCGAGCCCGTCGTCCGGGAACTCCTGGCCGGCCACGGCGACGTCCGCTACGTCTGGCGCCACCTGCCGCTGAACGACGTCCACCCGCACGCCCAGCTGGCCGCGGAGGCGGCGGAGGCCGCCGGCCGACAGGGCGCCTACTGGGAGATGCACGACCTGCTGCTCTCCCACCAGGGCGCACTGAAGATCCCCGACCTGCTGCGGTACGCGGAGGCCGTCGGGGCCGACGCGGAGCGCTTCGAGCGGGACCTGCGGGCCCGGGCCGGGGCCGGCCGGGTCGCCGAGGACGTGGACTCCGCCGACCTCAGCGGCGTCTCCGGCACCCCGACCTTCTTCGTCAACGGCCGGCGCCACCACGGCGCCTACGACATCGCCGGGCTCACCGAGGCGGTCCGCGCCGCCCGCGAAAGGGCGGCCCTGATCCGCTGACCGGGCCGCGGGGAGGCCGCCCCGCACCGCCCCCGGTCGGACATGCCCGGCCGCCGGGTGCACCCTGGTCGGTAGGGGCGGGGAGCGCCGTGACGCACCCGGGGCGCCCTCCGCCCGCCGCGGCAGCCGGAAGGAGGGCCCCTTGGCCGATGCCGGCCACGGCACCGGGGGCCCGCAGCCCGGTGCCCGGACGGCCCGCCCGCCCGGGCCCGCCGAGCCGGATCCCCAGCGCTGGCGGGCCCTGGTCGTCTGCCTGATCGCCGGCTTCATGACCCTGCTCGACGTCAGCATCGTCAACGTCGCCCTGCCGACCGTCCGCGCCGGCCTGCACATGGGCCAGAGCGGCCTGCAGTGGGTGGTCAGCGGCTACGCACTGGCCTTCGGCCTCGCCCTGGTGCCCGCCGGGCGCATCGGCGACGCCCGCGACCGCCGGTCCGTCTTCCTCTTCGGCCTCGCCCTGTTCACCGCGGCCAGCGCCCTGGCGGGTGCCGCCCAGAACGAGGCCTGGCTGATCGTCGCCCGCCTCGTCCAGGGCTTCGCCGGCGGCATCGTCGTCCCGCAGGTGTCCGGCTTCATCCAGACCTCCTTCCCGGGCCCGGAACGCGGCCGGGCCTTCGGCATGCTCGGCGCCGTCATCGGCGTCTCCACCGCCGTCGGTCCGCTGCTCGGCGGCCTGCTCATCCACGTCTTCGGCCCGCAGGACGGCTGGCGCTGGGTCTTCCTCGTCAACGTGCCCATCGGCGTGGCCGCGCTCCCCGTCGCCCACCACCTGCTGCCCGCCCGCAGACCGCCGCCGGGCGGCCGCCGGCACAGCGACCTCGACCCGGTCGGCGTCCTGCTCCTCGGCACCGGCACCACCGCACTGCTGCTGCCCTTCGTCCAGGAGCAGTGGCACGGCACCGCCCGCTGGCTGCTGGTGCCGGCCGCCCTCGGCGTGCTCACCGCCTTCGTCGCCTGGGAGACCCGGTACGGGCGCAGCCGCGAGCCGCTGGTCAGCATGGATCTCTTCGCCCGCCGCTCGTACGCCGCCGGCACCCTGATCTCGCTGGCCTACTTCGCCGGGTTCACCTCGGTGTTCTTCGTCTTCACGCTCTACCTGCAGGCCGGCCTGCACTACAGCGCCCTGGCCGCGGGGCTGGCGATCACCCCGTTCGCGCTCGGCTCCGGTGCGGCGGCCGCGCTCGGCGGGCGGATGGTCGCCCGGCACGGGCGCCGGCTGGTGGCGGTGGGTCTCGCCACCGTCCTCGCCGGGCTGGCCGGTGCCGCGCTCGCGGCCCACTTCGGCTCCGGCCCCGCCGTCGGCTGGGCCACCGCAGGCCCGCTGCTGCTCGCCGGCATCGGCAGCGGCCTGGTCATCGCCCCCAACGTGACCGTCACCCTGCAGGAGGTGCCCGTCGCACGGGCCGGCAGCGCCGGGGGAGTCCTGCAGACCGCGCAGCGGCTCGGGTCCGCCGTCGGCATCGCCGTGGTCGGCTCGGTCTTCCTCTCGCACGCCGCCGGGGGCCCGCACGCCTGGTCCACCGCCTTCGACACCGGCATCGCCGTCTCCGCGGGCTTCGTCCTCGTCTCCCTCACCGTGGCCACCGCCGACATCCGCCGCGGCCGGCGCGAGCCCGCCGACCGGGACTGAGTCCGGCCCGCCGCCGCGATTGGCCGCCGCCGCAGCGGACAGACGCGCAGCGTGGACACCAACCGCAGGCACACGCTGGCTCGCCGCCGGACGCCCGCCCGCCCCGGCCCCGACGCACGGGTGCGACGGCGCGCCCCCGACCGGCCGACCCGGCTGCGGCGGCGCGGCTGGAAGGACGCCCTCCGGCGCACCGTCAAGGAGATGCTCGACGACGAGCTCACCGACCGGGCCGCCTCGCTGACCTACTACGGTGTCCTCGCGATCTTCCCGACCCTGCTGCTGCTGGTCTCCGTCATCGGCCTGGTCGGCCGCACCGCCACCGAGCAGATGCTCGACAACCTCCGGACGTGGACCCCGGGCCCGGCCCGCGACATCCTGCTCGGCGGCCTCACCGATCTGCAGGGCAGCCGTGCCGCCGGCGGCGCCCTCGCCGTCGTCGGCCTGGCCGGCGCCCTGTGGTCCGCCTCCGGGTACATCGCCGCCTTCATCCGCGCCTCCAACGCGGTCTACGACATCCGCGAGGGCCGGCCGGTGTGGAAGCTGACCCCGCTGCGCCTGGGCCTGACCGTGCTGCTGATGCTGCTGCTCGCCGCGAGCGCCGTCATCGTGGTCTTCACCGGACCGGTCGCGCGGCGGGCCGGGGAGGCGCTGGGCATCGGCGACGCGGGGGTCGCGGTCTGGTCGGTCGCCAAGTGGCCGGTGCTGCTCCTGCTGGTCACGGTGATGATCGGGGTGCTGTACTGGGCCGCGCCGAACGTCCGGGGCCGCGGGTTCCGTTGGGTGTCGCCCGGCAGTTTCCTGGCGGTGGGCCTCTGGCTGGCGCTGTCCGGCGGCTTCGCGGCCTTCGTGGCGAACTTCGCCTCGTACAACCGCATCTACGGCACCCTCGGCGGAGTGATCGTCTTCCTGATCTGGCTGTGGCTGTCCAACCTGGCGATCCTGCTCGGCCTCGAGTTCGACGCCGAGCTGTCCCGGGCCCGCGCCGTCCAGGGCGGACTGCCGCGGGACGCGGAGCCGTACGTGGAGCCCCGCTCCACCCACAGCTGGGCGGACGGCGCCGACCGCCGACGGCACGGCCCGCGGGGCGGGAAACCCTGACCCGGCGGACGGGAGGCGGAGACCGTGGCGGGCAGCGGCGGCAGGAGGATCGGGCGGAAGATCGGCGAGCGCACGGGGGCCGGGGGCCGTACGGTCGATGCCGCGCCCGCAGGGGCGCGCTCCCGCGTCCGCGGCGGCGCGGCGGGCCGGTCGGCCGACGTCCGGACGGGGGCGTTGCGCGCGCGGCCGGCCGACCGACGGAGGGAGGTCCCGGTGATCGGCAGCGGCTCGCCGCTGGACGACCGGCCGCTGCCCGAGCAGGACGGCCGCGGCCCGTCCGGCGGCCTGCGCCACAGGCTGGCCGAGGTGGCCCGCGAGGTGTGGCGGCACGGCCGGGACATCGAGCTGCTGCACCGGGCGATGGCCTTCGCCGCGCTGTGCTTCGTGACGGTGGTGCCGTTGCTGGTGGTGATCGCGGCGGCCTCGCCGACCAGCGGTAGCGGCATCGCCGACTGGATGATCGACGGCCTGGGGCTGTCCGGCCGCTCCGCCGCGGCGGTGGACGCACTGTTCGCCTCCCGCCGGGAGGTCGTCAGCACCACCACCGGCCTCAGCCTTGCCGCCCTGGCGGTGTTCGGCGTCTCGCTGATGGCGGCCGTCCAGAACGCGTACGAGCGGATCTGGCAGCTGCCGCCGGGCGCCTGGCACACCGTGTGGCGCCAGGTGGTCGGGCTGGGCGGGCTGATCGGCTATGTACTGCTCGCCGCCTGGAGCGGGGTGCCGTGGCACCGTTCGAGCGCCCAGCCGGCGCTGCGGGTGGTGGCGACGCTGATCGGCGGGGTGCTGTTCTTCTGGTGGTTGCAGCGGCTGCTGCTGGGTTCCCGGGTGCCGTGGCGCACCCTGCTGCCGGGGGCGGTCGCGACCGCGCTCGCACTGGTCGGCCTGCGGGTGTTCTCCCGGCTGGCCTTCGCGCCGCTGATCGTCTCCAACGCGGTGTCCTACGGCGTGATCGGCACCGTGCTGGTGGTGCAGTCCTGGCTGATCGGGGTCGGCTACTGCGTGTACGCGGGGGCGCTGACGGGCCGTGCACTGCACCGGGCGCCGACCCCGCGCCGCCGCGGCCCGCGCTGACCGGCGGGGTCCGGCCTGCCCGCTCCTGTCGCTCGTGCGCGAAGGATGCCTGCGGTGGGGGGGGTCTGACACCCGATCCGTGCAGCGCGGCCCGGTGTGCCGGGTCGATGGCCCGTCATGGCCGGTCGGGTGCCGGGTCTCGATCGCAGCACGAGGAGGTAACGCGAGAGGCCCCGCGGGCGGGCGTGTCAGTGCCGGACTCCATACTGATCACCGCCGCGAACGCCTCCGGCGGGGCGGCCCCAGCCCACTTCTCCGTGCAAGGAAGATCCATGTTCTCCACGCGTCTTGTCCGTACCGCCGCCGTCTGCGTGGTCCTGGCCGCCGGTGCCACGGCCTGCGCCGGCGACGGCAAGCCTGCGGCCAAGGCCCCCGCCGCCGCCCCGGCCTCGCCCTCGGCCAGCCCGGTGCAGACCCTCGACACCGAGAAGCTGTCGGGCGACGAGATCATGAAGCAGGCCCACACCGCGATGTCCGCGCTGACCGCGCTGAAGCTGGACGGCTCCATCACCACCGACGGCCAGAAGATCACCATGCACCTGGCCGCCGACAAGGCGGGCAACTGCAAGGGCACCGTCGCCGTCGGCGGCGAGGGCCAGGTGGAGATCCTGCACAACGGCACCGGCACCTGGATCAAGCCGGACGCCGCCTTCTGGAAGAAGATCGGCAGCGAGAAGGCCAACCCGAAGGCCGGCGCCGCCGCTGCCGAGCTGTTCAAGGGCCGCTACCTGACCGGTGGCCAGGACGACACCGAAATCAAGCAGATCGCGGGCATGTGCGATCTCATCAAGGGCATCACCCAGGGCGGCGACGACCCGGACACCAAGGTCACCAAGGGCTCGGCCGGCACCACCAACGGTGTCAAGACCTTCAGCCTGGTCGGGACCGACCCCGACGGTTCCCGCACCACCGCCTACATCGCCACCCAGGGCAAGCCGTACCTGGTCCGCATGGAGCAGACCACCGGCAGCGAGCCCGGCCGGATGGACTTCAGCGAGTTCGACAAGCCGATCACCGTCCAGGCCCCGCCGGCGGACGAGGTCATCGACTTCACCCTCTTCAAGGAGAAGCTCAAGACGGCCTGACCCGGGCTCCGTCTCCCGCGGCGCGGGTCCCGTCCGGCCCGGACGGGACCCGCGCCGCGCGGCTCGGGCTCAGCCGGGCAGACCGGGGAGGCGGTGGCGTTCCGCCTGCCCGGGCCGGTCGAGCACGGCGTCGTACGGGGCGGGTGCCTGCGGGGCGGCGATGCCCGGCCCGCCGGCCGGGGCGAGGCCGGCCCAGCGCTGCAGCGCCGCGGTGGCGGTGGCACGGTCGGCGTCGGCGAGGGCGCCGATGGACGCGCCGTGGTTGCCGCCCGCGACCGTCATCACCCAGCTGTCCCGGGCCCGGGAGGAGAGGCCGAACTTCTCGGCGCTCCACGGGTCCGCCGACCCGTACACGAAGAGGGTGTGCCGGGCGTTGCGGCTGATCCAGCGGTCGACGTCACGGGTGAGCGAGGGGTCGAAGCCGCGCCGCGCGACGCTGTCCGGGATGTAGTCCCAGACCGAGATCCGGTACTTGAGCAGCGGCTTCAGGTGCGGGTACGCCACTTCGGGGGCGCCGAGTTCGGTGGCCGCCTGGTAGTAGTACGGCGCGTAGTACGACAGCGTCTGGTCGGTGTAGAAGGAGAAGCCCTCCACGCCGTCCAGCCAGTCCCACAGCTGCTGGTCGGTGGCGTCCTTGCCGGGGACGGCGGCGCAGTCGGCCGCGGTGCCGTACTGCCAGAACGCCCACGGGGTGTCGATGACGAGCGCCTCCAGCGCCTTGTCCGCGCTGCCCAGGTACTCGGCGGAGAAGGTCAGGCCGTTGTCCTCGGCGTACTGCTCGAAGCGGGCCGCCAACCGGGTGCGGCGGCGCAGCGTCTCGGTCTGCACGGCGGCCAGCGCGGCGCGGCACTCGGGGGTGCCGTTGCTGCGGATCACCTCCGCGTAGGCCCGGTCGCCGGGGCGGGCGGCGTCGTCCGGGGCCACGTAGGCCACCGTGCCGTCCATGTCGCCGGGGTGGAAGCGCTCGTAGTGGGCGGCGTTCATGCCGCCCTTGCTGCCGCCCGTGGCGATCCACCGGCCGGTGTAGACCGACTTCAGCGCGGTGAACACGGCGTGCTGGTCGTCGGTGGCCTGGCGGACGTTCAGGGTGGACCAGTCGCCGCCGGTGGCCGGCTCCGAACCGCGGAAGAACCGGTACTCCAGGGAGACCTGGTTGGCGTCCAGCAGCCGGGTGGGCTCGGAGCGCGAGGGGCCCGGGTCTGCGGGCAGGCCGTAGCCGCTCGCCGAGAAGACGGTCGGCCGGTCGAGGCCGCGGTGCAGCACGGTCAGCCGCTGCTGGAAGCTGCCGCGCTCCGGGTGCCGGTGGTCGACGGGCTGGGTGTACGTCAGGACGAAGAAGCGGTAGCCGGTGACGGTCTTCTCCTGGACGAGGTGCATCCCGGGGAGGGCCGCGAGCCGGTCCTTGACGTCGGCGTCCTGTGCGGGAGCGGACCGTGCGGTCGGCGGTGCGGGTGAGGCCCAGGCGGGCGCGGGGAGCAGGCAGGCGGACACCAGGCCCGCCGCGACGATGGTCCAGAGGCGGCTGCGACTGCGCAACAGGGCCCTCCCGGGGCAGCGGCGAATCAAGCGACGGCACAAGTTCGTTTAATCCACCGCACAACCTAAGGCTGACATGCACCCGCCACAACCATTTTGACGAAATGCCGGCACCCGCCCGTGGTTCAGCCGGTGACGGCGAGTTCGGCGACGACGGCGAGGTGGTCGGTGCCGGGGAGGGTGTGTTCGGAGACGGTGACGGCGACCAGGTCGTCGCCGTGCAGCACGTGGTCGAGCTGGAGCACGGGCGGCAGGACGGGACGGTCGGCCGGCCAGGTGCCGTCGAAGCCGCGTCCGAGCTCCGCATGGGTGTCGGTCAGCCCGTGGTCGAGCAGGCGCCGCATCGGCGTGTGGTCGAGCGTCGCGTTGAAGTCGCCGAGCAGGACGGCGTTGCGGGCCCGCCCCTGCACGTCCGTCTCCAGCGCGTCGAAGCCCTGTGCCCACAGCCGGGAGTCACCGAGCGGGTAGAAGGTGTGGACGGCGACCAGGCGCACCGGCCGGCCGTCGACGGACACCTCGGCCGTGGTCGGCGGAGCCGACACGCCCGCGCCGGCCGCCCGCGTCCCGGTCAGCGGCAGCCGGGAGTACAGCGCCGTGTCGGAGGACGTCGGCAGTACCCGGTACGGCATCAGCTCGGCCATGCCGGCCCGGTCCAGGGCGGCCGCCAGCGTCGGATTCGCCTCCTCCACGGCGAGGACGTCCACCCGCTCGTCGCGGACCAGCCGCACCACCGCCGCCGGGTCGACCCGGCCCACGTACGCATTGGCGGTGGCCACCCGCAGCCGCGGCGCCGACGTCGGCACGGCCTCGCCGTCCCCCACGAACCGCGGCACCAGCCAGAACAGCTGGACGACGGTCAGCGCGGCCGCGACCGCCGTCAGCAGCCGCGCCCGCAGCACCGCCGTCACGAACAGCAGCAGTACGCTCAGCAGCGCCGCGTACGGCACCGCCGCGACCGGCATCGCCAGGTCGGTGCCGTCGTCCAGCCCCCGGAGCCGCACCACCACCAGTCCGGCGGGTGCGAGCAGCAGCACCGCGCACACGAACAGCACGACGGCCCGCAGCGCACGCAGCCACCCGCGCCCGGACGGCTCCGGCGTGGGCGGCGGAGCGGCAGCCCCGATCCCTGTCACTAGTCCGACCATCCGACACTCCCGTCCTCCCCGCCGCCCGCCGGACCCTGCTCGGGGCCGGCCGCCGACGGCTGTGATCGCCGTGGGGCGACGTCGACTGGAGACGTCCGGCCGGAGGCAGTGGTTCCCACGGGCATGCCCGAGGGTCCCGCGGACGACCGGGGCCGGCCGCGTATGACGCCCGGTCGGCCCGCCCCCTCCGCAGGGTCCGCAGCCCGGCACGCCGACAGGTGACGACAGGTCGACCGACTACGAACGAACCCGGTCGGAGTATGGAGTACGGCGGACGGGCCGAACACGCGGGGTGACGGAATGCGGGCCGGTCGCACTGCCCGTAACTTCCGTGGCATGGAGATCAACCGCCGCCTGGTGCTGCGCCGCGCGCTGCAAGCCGTCGCCGCCGGGGCCGTGACCGCACTGCCTGCGGCGGCCCACCCGCACCGCTCGGTCGCCGCCGACGCACCCGTCGCGGTGGCTGCGCCCGCCCCCGTCCGCCTCGCCGCCCCGGCCGCCCCGCCGATCGTGCTGCGTTCCACCTGGCAGAGCGAGGAGACGGTCGCACAGGTGCAGTACGACCGGGCGGTGCGGGCCGTGCTCATCCACCACACGGACGACCCGAACTCCTACGACGCCTGCGACGTACCCGACATCCTGCGGGCCATCCGCCGCGACCATCTGGAGTTCCGCGGCTGGGACGACATCGGCTACAACTTCCTGGTCGACCGCTTCGGCACGATCTGGGAGGGCCGCCTCGGCGGTGTCGACCGCCCGGTCGTGGGCGCCCACACCATGGGCTTCAACCGGGACACCGTCGGCATCGCGGCGATCGGCACCTACAACTCCGGGACGGAGGTCCCCCCGCCCGTCGTGGACGCCATCGCCCGACTGGCCGCCTGGAAGCTCGGACTGCACGGGATCCGGGCCGACGACCGGTCCGAGCTGACCTCGACCAACAGCGGCAGCCGCTTCCCGGTCGGCGCCAGGCACGCCTTCAACGCCGTCTCCGGGCACCGCGACGCCTTCTGCACCCTGTGCCCCGGCGAGTCCCTCTACGCCGAGATCCCCGGCATCATCGACCGGGCCGCCCACCTCCAGCAGGACGCCCTGACGGCACCCGTGGTCCAGTGAAGACCGCCCGTGACACGCCCTAGACCGGCTTGACGGCGAACAGCTCCAGGTGCCCGCAGGACGGGCAGCGGAAGGCGTCGATCTGCCACCGCGGGCGGCCCAGCCGCTTGGCACCGCCGAAGATGCCGCGCTCCAGGGCACCGGCTATCCAGCGCGCATACCCGCGGGAGCCCTCCCCGGTGTCCTCCACGAACCCCTGCTCCAGCCCGACGACACCGCACTGCGTGCACTTCAGGTTCTCCACACCACGGAGTCTAGGAGAGCGCCCCGACACCCCGGCAGGGAGGCGGCGAACCGTAATTCCGTTGCCGGACCCGGGGATCGGGGCGACGATCGGGGGATGACCGCACACCCGCCGGACAGCACCGCCCCGGGCCCGGACGGCCGGGCCGGGATCGACGCCGCCCTGGTGCGGCGGCTGCTCGCGGCACAGTTCCCGCAGTGGGGCGGCCTGCCGGTGCGGCCGGTGGAGGTCGACGGCTGGGACAACCGCACGTACCGCCTCGGCGACGCCATGACGGTCCGTCTGCCGACCGCCGCCGGGTACGTTCCGGCGGTCGCCAAGGAGCACCGGTGGCTGCCGCTGCTCGCGCCGTCGCTGCCGGTGGCGGTGCCGCAGGTCCTCGCGGTCGGCGCCCCGGGCGACGGGTACCCGTTCCCCTGGTCGGTCCGCGGCTGGCTGCCCGGGGAGACGGCCGACCGCGGGCACATCGCCGACCTGCCGCAGTTCGCCGTCGCGGTGGCCGGGTTCCTGATCGCCCTGCAGGCCTGCGACCCGGCCGGCGGCCCGGCGGCCGGCGGGCACAGCTGGTACCGCGGTGCCCCGCCGGCCCACTACGACGCCGAGACCCGCCGCTGTCTGGCGGCCCTCGAGGGGCAGGTCGACACCGCCCTCGCCACCGAGGTGTGGGAGGCGGCGCTCGCCGCCGAGTGGACGGGCGAACCCGTGTGGTTCCACGGCGACATCGCCGCCGGCAACCTGCTGGTCGCCGACGGCGGGCTCGCGGCCGTCATCGACTTCGGCACCTCCGGGGTCGGCGATCCGGCCTGCGACCTGGTGATCGCCTGGACGATGTTCGCCGGGGCCGGCCGGGAGGCGTTCCGGCACGCCGTCCGGCAGCCCGCGGCCACCTGGGCGCGGGCCCGCGGCTGGGCCCTGTGGAAGGCGCTGCTGATGATGACCGAGTCCCTCGGCACCGACCCGGCCCGGGCCGCCGTCCACCGCCGCGTCGTCGAGCAGGTCCTCGCCGACCACACCGCCCACGGCTGAGCCGGGGGGGCCTGCTACGGGCAGGCGGCGAGCGCGATCAGCACGGCCCGGGTCTTGGTCTGCCCGAACTGCGGCAGCGGGACGTTCCCGGCGAGCAGCGCCCGCGCCAGCTGCGCCTGCACGTCGGCGGCCGCGTCGGCGCCGGTACGGACGGAGAGCTCCAGGAAGCGCAGGTTGGTCCGGGTGGTCCACTCCTCGACGGCCACCGGCTCCGCGACCTCGCTCCACCGGAGCGGCCTGCTGGAACACCAGGGCGGAGTCCTTCCGGCCGAAGCGGATCAGCGGTTCCTCGAAGAAGGCGAGCAGCCCGGCCCGCTCCAGGGCCGCTTCGATCCGGTCGGCCGGGACGGGGCCGCGGTCGGAGAGGATGCCGAGTCGGACGTTCCGGCCGCGCAGCGCCTCGAGCACCGCGGGCACGTCCGGGAAGGGGGTGAGGTCGGTGATGTCCTGGCCGTCCGGGGACACCCTCACGCGGGCGAGGGTGTTCCCGATGTCGAAGAAGGCGACAGGGCACGGAGTTTCGGCCATGGCGGGCCTCCGCAGGGGAAACAGGGGATCTCGCGGCGGGCTCGGCGTGGACGCGGCGCGCTGCGCGGGATGCGCGGGCTCGGGCGCACCGTGTAACACCGTGAACCCTCTCCGCGACCCCTGCAACCGCTGGTCCCCGACCGGCCCGCGGGCACCCCGACGGCCGCACCCGCCGTGCGGGGTATCCCGGTGTCGCAGCGCGTTGGTGACACACCCGGGCCCGGCCAGGCGGCAGACTCGTGCCACAGCCGACGGATCGGGGACGAGGAGGTGGCCGCGTGGCCCGCGTGCCGCTGTTGTCGCTGCGCGGGATCTCCAAGCGGTTCGGCACGGTGCAGGCGCTCAGCAGCATCGATCTGCAGGTCGACCGGGGCGAGGTGCTCGCCCTGGTGGGCGACAACGGCGCCGGCAAGTCCACCGTGATCAAGACCATCGCCGGGGTCAGCCCGCCCGACTCGGGCACCATCGAGTGGGACGGGCGCCCGGTCGAGCTGCGCCGTCCCCGGGACGCCCAGCGGCTCGGCATCGCCACCGTCTACCAGGACCTCGCGCTCTGCGACAGCCTCGACGTCGTCGCCAACCTCTACCTGGGCCGCGAGCTGCGCCGCTACGGCCTGCTCCGCGAGGTGGAGATGGAGAAGCGCTCGCTCGCCCTGCTCAACCGGCTCGCGGTGCGGCTGCCCAGCGTGCGCATCCCCGTCCTGTCGCTCTCCGGCGGCCAGCGCCAGGCGGTGGCGATCGCCCGCTCGCTGATCGGCCGCCCGCACCTGGTGATGCTCGACGAGCCGACCGCCGCGCTCGGCCTGGAGCAGAGCTCGCAGGCGCTCGACCTGATCCGGCGGCTGCGCGAGCAGGGCCACGCAGTGATCATGATCAGCCACAACCTCGACGACGTGCAGGCCGTCGCCGACCGGGTGGCCGTGCTCCGGCTCGGCCGCAACAACGGCGTGTTCGAGGCGAAGTACAGCACCCAGGAGCAGATCACCGCCGCCATCACCGGCAGCCACCCGATGGCCGTCACCCTGCAGCAGAGCCTGCTGCCGCGCGGCCTGCCCGAGCAGGACGCGGTGGACGCCGCCTACCGCTACCTGCCGGCCCACGCCGGAGTCGGCGGCGACTGGTTCGACGTCATCCCGCTCTCCGGCGCCCGGGTCGCCCTGGTCGTCGGCGACGTCGTCGGCCACGGCCTGCACGCGGCCGCCACCATGGGCCGGCTGCGCACCGCGGTGCACAACTTCTCCGCCCTCGACCTCGCCCCCGACGAGCTGCTCACCCACCTGGACGACGTGGTGAGCCGGATCGACCAGGAGGAGGCGGCGGGCGGCATGGAGGGCGCGATCATCGGCGCCACCTGCCTGTACGCGATCTACGACCCGGCCTCCCGGCGCTGCCAGCTCGCCCGGGCCGGGCACCTGCCGGCCGTGCTCGTCCACCCGGACGGCACGGTGGAGATCCCGGACACGCCGGTCGGCCCGCCGCTGGGCCTGCGCGGCATGCCCTTCACCACCGCCGAGCTGGAGATCCCCGAGGGCGCCCAGCTGGTGCTGTACACGGACGGGCTGGTGGAGGCCAGGACCCGGGACATCGACATCGGGCTCGACCTGCTGCGCGAGGCGCTCTCGCACCCCGACCGCAGCCCGGAGGAGACCTGCCGGGTCGTCCTGGAGGCCATGCTCCCGCACCGCCCGGAGGACGACGTGGCGCTGCTGGTGGCCCGTACCCGCGCCCTGCCGGCCGACCGGATCGCCTCCTGGGAGGTGCCCGCCGACCCGGCGGCCGTCGCCGAGAGCCGGGCCTTCGCCACCGCCCAGCTGCAGCGCTGGGGCCTGGATCTGCTGGAGCCCGGCACCGAGCTGATCCTCAGCGAGCTCGTCACCAACGCCATCCGGCACGCCGCGGGCCCGATCGGCGTCCGGCTGCTCTACGACCGGGCGCTGATCTGCGAGGTCTCGGACGGCAGCAGCACCTCGCCGAGGCTTCGGCAGGCCTCCTCGACCGACGAGGGCGGCCGCGGCCTGTTCCTGGTGGCGCAGATCGCCGAGCGCTGGGGGACGCGCTACACCGCCGAGGGCAAGGTGATCTGGGCCGAGCAGGTCGTGCCTTAGGGCGTGTCCTCACCGCCGGCGCACCCGGGCGGCGAGCAGCGCGACGTCGTCCTCCGCGGCCTGCGGCGTCTGGGCGTGCAGCACCGCGTCGAGCAGGTCGTCGAGCTCGCCGGCGGCCGGCAGCCGCAGCGCCGCCAGCCGGGCGAGCGAGACGTCGATGTCCTCGCCGCGCCGCTCCACCAGCCCGTCCGTGTACAGCAGCAGCACCTGCTCGGGCAGCAGCTCGCGGGCCTGCTGCTCGTAGCCGCCCAGCCCGGTGCCCAGCGGCGGCCCGGTGGGCACCGCGACCAGGTCGGTCGGCGCATCCGGCAGGACGAGGGCCGGCGGCAGGTGGCCGGCGCTGGAGAACGTCCAGCGGCTGCGGCCGGGGTCGGCGAGGGCGAGCAGGCAGGTCGCCGGACGGGAGGACTCGTTCTCCGAGATCAGGGTGTCCAACTGGCGCAGGATGCGGTGCGGGGGCAGGTCCATGCCGGCCACGTCGCGCAGCATCGAGCGGTACGTGCTCATGTCGACGGCGGCCTCCACGCCGTGCCCCATGACGTCGCCCATCGCCAGCAGGGTGCGTCCGAACGGCAGCCTGACCGTCTCGTACCAGTCGCCGCCGACCACCGAGCTGCTGCCGGAGGGCAGATAGCGCGAGGCGAGCTCCAGATTGGGGTGCGGGTTGCCGGGCTCGGCGAGCAGCGCCTGCTGGAGCTGCAGCGCGATCCCCTGGGAGCGGGTGTAGCGGCGGGCGTTGTCGACGCCGACCGCGGCCCGGCCGGCCAGGTCGCCGATCAGCACGGTGTCGTCCTCGGTGAACGGGCGGACCGGCTCCCGGGTGCGGGCCAGCGTCAGCACACCGAGCGTCCGGCCCCGGGCGGTGAGCGGCACGGTCAGCATCGTGTCCAGACCGGCTGCCCGGTACGCCTCCGGGGCGCCCTTCTCGGCGGAGCCCGGCCACGGCCCGTCGGACGGCCGGACGAGGACGGGCGCCCCGGTGTGCAGGCTGTGCGCCGCCGCGGAGCCGGGCGGGTAGCGCACGGACTCGCCGGCCCTGGCGAGCGGCGCCAGGTGCGGCCGCAGCGCCGGCGCGCAGACCACGGCGGCCCGGTGCAGCCGCAGCGTCCCGCTGTGCGCGCCGCGTTCGACGGCGTCCGGCGGCAGCAGCTCGACGACGGCCGCGTCGGCCATGGCCGGCACGGTGAACTCGGCGAGCTCCACGCAGGTGGTGTCGACGTCCAGGGTGGTGCCGATCCGGCCGGCGGCGGCGTCCAGGACGGCCAGCCGGGCGCGGGCCTGCTCCAGTTCGTGCGGAGCCCGCTGCCCGTCACCGTTCCCGGGGCCGAGGGCGGCGACCACCAGCCCGGCCGTCCGGCCGCGGATCTCCAGCCTCCGGGCGCGCAGCCGCAGCCCCGGCGCGGCGGGGTGGCCGGCCGGGGGCTCCTGCGGTGGTCCTCCGCCGAGGACGGCCCGCAGGGCGGGTGCGGCGGCGGCCAGCGGCGTGTCGGCGGCGGGCAGGCCCAGCAGGTCGCCGGGGGCGAGGCCGGCGGTGCGGAAGAAGGCCGCATTGCCGTACTGCCAGCGGAGCTCCGGATCGAGGACGGCGAGGCCGACGGGGGCGTCCTCCAGGACGTACCGCAGCAGCTCCTCGCCGTGGGTGGCCAGGGCGGCCGCCGCCCGGTCGATCGAGGCGTCGGCGGCGTCCGGGCCCGAAGCCTCCGCGTGCAACCCGCCTCCTCGGCCGTGCCGGTGCCACAGCCCCAGGATCACGCGGGCCGGTGCGGACCGCACCACATCCCGGTTCCGCCCTCCGGGTGCCGGAGGAAGCGGCGGGGCGAAGACCGGAGGAGTGCGGACCGCGAGCCCCGGGCCGCGGCCCGACGACGGTCGCATCCCGAGGACCACGCCATGAGCGCACCACCGAGCCGTGTCGCCGTGATCGGCGACTGCCCGCTCTTCCGGCGCGGCCTCGCCCAGGTCGTCGGCGCCGCGGACGACCTCGAGTGCACCGTCGGAGCGCCGTCCGTGGACGAGGCCGAGGACGCCCTGCAGCCGGGCGACGTCGTCCTGCTCGACCTGCGGTTACCACCCGCCGAACTCGCCGCGGTGGTGCACCGGCTGAATGCCCGCGGGCTGGAGGTCGTGGTGCTCTGCTCCGAGCTGCAGCGCGGCATCGTGCCGCCGATGCAGGCCGGCTCCCGCCGCCGCGTCGACCTGACCCGCTTCGCCCCGGCCCACGACATCGTCCCCGACGACCTGCCGCAGCAGGGCAACCCGTAGGGGCGCCGGCGCCCCTGTCGGCCGGCCCCTCAGGCGACGGTGCCGAGGGCGTGGGGGGTGTTGTTGAAGCGGCGGCCGCCGGCCTCCGTCACCGTGACGATGTCCTCGATCCGTACGCCGAACCGGCCGGGCAGGTAGATGCCCGGTTCGATGGAGAAGCACATCCCGGGCACCAGGCGCTGCTGCTCGCCCTCGACCATGTACGGCGGTTCGTGGGTGGTCAGCCCGATGCCGTGGCCGGTCCGGTGGATGAAGTACTCGCCGTACCCGGCGTCGGTGATGACCGCCCGGGCGACCCGGTCGATCTCCTGGCACTCGACGCCGGGACGGACGGCCTCGAAGGCCTTCTGCTGGGCGTGCCGCACCACCTCGTGCACCTCCCGGACCTCGGCCGGGGCGTCCGTGCCGACGTGCACGGTGCGGGTGGTGTCGGAGCCGTAGCCGTCCTTGAGGCCGCCGAAGTCGAGGACGACGGTGTCGCCCTCCCGGATGACCCGGTCGTCGGCCTCGTGGTGCGGGTTGGCGCCGTTCGGCCCGGAGCCGACCACGGCGAAGTCGACCTGGCTGTGGCCGTACTCGAGCAGCAGCGAGGCGAGGTCGGCGGCGACCTCGTTCTCGGTGCGCCCGGCGAACGGGACCTCCAGGATGCGTCGGTAGGTGGCGTCGGCGGCACCGCCGGCCGCGGCCAGGCGTTCCAGTTCGTCGGCGTCCTTGACGGCGCGCAGCATCGGCAGCGCCCGGGTGAGCGAGGTGTAGCTGCTGCCCGGCAGGGCCTCCTGGAGGGCCAGCAGGTGCAGTGCCCAGGCGGAGTCGGAGATGCCGTACCGGCCTTCGGGGTCGAGGGCGGGGGCGACGGTCTCGCGGTACGGGTCGCTGCCGTCCGTCCAGTCGGTGAACCGGACGGCTCCGGCGCCGGGGGCCGCCTCGGCGTCCGGCCGCTCCAGCCGGGGCACCACCAGGACGGGCTCGCGGTCGGGGGCGAGCAGCAGTGCGGTGACGCGTTCCGTCACGGCCGTCGGCCGGTAGCCGGTCAGGTAGACCAGGTCGGGCCCCGGGGTGACGACCAGGCCGGACAGCCCGGCCAGGGCGGCGGACTCGACGGCGCGGGCCATCCGGTGGACGAAGTCCTCGGTGGTGAACGGCTTCGGCATGGGTGCGGCCTCTCGGACGGACGGTCAGGAACGGTCGGCGTAGTGCCGCAGGAACAACGCCTCGACCAGGGCCATGCGTTCGATCTCGGACGGATCGACGCTCTCGTTCGGCGCGTGGATGAGGCAGCGCGGCTCCTCGACGCCCATCAGGACGATCTCCGCCTCGCGGTAGGTGTCCGCGAGGACGTTGCACAGCGGGATGGAGCCGCCCTGGCCGAGGTAGGAGATCGGCAGGCCGTAGGCCTGCCGCATGGCGCGGTCGAGTGCCGCGTACGCCCGGCCGTCGGTGGCGGCGCGGAACGGCGCGCCGGTGCTCTCGCTCTCCACCTCGACCCGGGCGCCCCAGGGGGCGGCCTCCCGGAGGTGGGCGGCGAGCGCGTCGCGGGCGGCGTACGGGTCGGTGCCGGGCGGCACCCGCAGACTGACCCGGGCACGGGCGGTGGCCGGGACGGCGGTGGCCGAGCCGACCACCGGCGGGCAGTCGATGCCGAGGACGGTGACCGCGGGCCGCGCCCACAGCCGGTCGGCGACGGTGCCGGAGCCGGTCAGCGCCACACCGTCCAGCACGCCGGCGTCCGCCCGGAACTGCTGCTCGTCGTAGCCGACGCCGGGCCAGATCCCGTCGCCGTCCAGGCCCTTGATCCGGGTGCCGCCGTTCGCGTCGCGCAGCGAGTCGAGGATGCGGATCAGTGCGGCGAGGGCGTCCGGGGCCGGCCCGCCGAACATCCCGGAGTGCATGTCGCCGGCCAGCGTCCGCACGGTGACCACCACACTGGCCAGGCCGCGCAGGCTGGTGGTGGCGGTGGGCACGCCGACCGCCGCGTTGCCGGTGTCGCAGATCAGCAGGGCGTCGGCGTGCAGCTCGTCGGTGTGCTGCCGGACGTACGCCTCCAGCCCGCCGGTGCCCTGCTCCTCGGAGCCCTCGGCGACGAACTTGAGGCCGACCGGGACGTCCTCGCCGAGCGCCCGCAGCGCGGTGAGGTGCATGACGATGTTGCCCTTGCAGTCGGCGGCGCCGCGCCCGTACCAGCGGCCGCCGCGCTCGGTGAGCTCGAACGGCGGCGAGGTCCAGGCGGCGTCGTCCATCGGCGGCTGCACGTCGTAGTGGCAGTACAGCAGCACGGTGGGGGCGCCCGGCGGGGGAGGGCGGTGGCCGATCACGGCGTGGCTGCCGTCCGGGGTCTCGGCGAGGTGGACGTCGCGCAGTCCGGCCTCGGTGAACGAGGCGGCGACCCACTCGGCGGCCCGCCGGCAGTGCTCCGGCGGGTACTGCCGCGGGTCGGCGACCGAGGGGATGGCGACCAGCTCGGCGAGGTCGGTCCTGGCGCGGGGCATCAGGGCGGCGATCCGTCCGGCGAGATCGTCGGCGGGGTCGGGCATGCGGGCTCCCGGGTCTCGCGCGACGGCCGTGCCGCCCGGGGCGGGCGGCACGGCCGTCGGTCGGGTCAGGTGTTCACGGTCCTGGCGGTCTCGAGGTCGTCGAGCTCGTCGCGGAACTCGTCGAGCTTGTCGGGGCAGTGGACGTTCAGCACGATCGCCCCGGCCTCCACCGCCTTGGCGTCGGCGACGATCGGCCGCCGGCCGGGGTCGCCCGCGCCGTTCGCCGGGTCGACCTTCCACGGCGCGTTCTTCAGCGCCCCGGCCGGGTTCTCGCAGACGGCGCCCATCGCGCTCTCCTTCCGGCAGCGTCGGGCTGCCCTCCCACCGTCCGCGCGGCCCGCTCCGCACGCACCCGCCTCGGGCCGTTCGTGTGACGATGCCCGCCCGGACGGCCGTCCGGGACGGGCGGCGTGACGCGAGCCGGGGCAGGATGGCTGCGGGTCGTGCCCTGACCACCCCGCGCCCTGATGGGTTTGCCCGTCAGGGGGCCGATTCCAGCAGTCGCCAGGCGGCGAGGGCGAGTCTGGCGCGGGTGAGGCCGGCGGGGTCGGTGAGGCCCATGTCCAAGGTCCGGCCGATGTGGTCGATGCGGCGGGCGACGCTGCTGTGGTGCAGGTGGAGCAGGTCGGCGGCCCGGCGCAGGGAGCCGGTGGTGCAGTAGGTGTCCAGCGTCTCCAGGTCGTCCGGCTGCCCGGCGATCCGGGCGATCGCGACCACATCGGCGTTGGCCTGCAGAACCTCCCGCGGCAGCTCGGCCAGCAGCGCCAGTGCACCCAGATCGGCGTGGCGGACGACGGGCTCGCGCGGGGTGGTGAAGCGGAGGGCGGCCCGGGCCTCCCGCCATGCGCGGTCGGGACTGTCGGCGGTGCCGATGCCCGCGCGTACGCCTGCCGGGAACAGTGCCGGGTCGATGGCTGCGGCCAGGACGACGCCGACGCCGGCCAGCGGTGCGGCCTTCACCGGGCGGGCCGGGCAGACCAGTGCGCCGACCCGGTCGAGCGGCGTCCGTGAGCGCACCGCGGCGACGTGCACCGGCCGGTCGGCGGGGAAGCCCAGCAGGCGCAGCGCCCGGGCCCTGGCCGCCTCGTCGCTGTCGGAGCTGACGACCAGTTCGACGAGAGCGGGGTCGGCCATGGTGGTGCGGGCCGGGCCGTACCGTTCGAGGGCTGCCGCGGCGGCGATGGCGAGCCGGTCGAGGAGCACGTCGTCGAGCGGGCTGGGCGGGCCGGGGCGTTCCAGCCAGACCGTGCCGATCTGCTCGTCGTCGAGGGTGATCGGCGCCGTGGCGGTGGCGGGTGACGGCGGGTCGGACGCCTCGGTGCCCGCGGGCGAGACGCGGATCGTCCGTCCGGTACCGTGCAGCCGGACACCGGCGACGCACTCGGCCAGGCCGGCCGAGGCGCGGGCGAGCGCCGGGAGGTCCACCCGGCGACGCATCAGCGTGTCGTAGAACGTGACGATGCGGATCGCGCCGTCGACGTACGGATCGAGCCCCGACAGCCGAACGGCCAATGCCTCCATGGCAGAAGGATAGAAGGGCGGACGGACGGTCCGGGGCGCCGATCGTCGCGCGATCGGGGCGGGACGAGCGACGGACGGCGGCTGACCCGCGGGCGGGCGGCCGTGAGGATGGTCGGCATGGATCCCGAACCCGAAGCATTCGTCCCGCTGTTCCCCCGGTCGGACCTCACCGACCCGCTCGCCGCCCGCAAGAGCTTCGCCGGGCTGGCCGCCGCGGTGCCGGCACCGGACACGTCCGGCCTGGAGGTCGAGGACCGCACGGTGCCCGGTGATCCGGACGTGCCGGTGCGGATCTACCGTCCGCACCGGGCGCAGGGCGCCGTCGTCTGGCTGCACGGCGGCGGATTCGTCATGGGCGGCCTGGACACCGAGCACCCGTGGGCCGCCCGGATCGCCCAGGCCTCCGGCGCGGTGGTGGTCTCGGTGGGTTACCGCCTGGCCCCCGAGCACCCGTACCCGGCCGCCCTGGACGACGCCTGCGCCGTACTGGCCTGGACGGCCGACAACGCGGCCGGGCTCGGCGTCGACCCGCAGCGCATCGCGGTCGGCGGCCACAGCGCCGGTGCCGCACTCACGGCCGCGGTGGCGCTGCGGACGCGCGACGAGCAGGGCCCGGCGATCCGCTTCCAACTGCTCAACCAGGCAGGGCTCGACGACCGGCAGGAGACCTGGTCGCAGCGGAACTTCACCGACACGCCCTGGATGACCCGCGACAAGGTCACCGCCTCGTGGGGGCACTACCTGGGCTCCCGGCCCGCCACCCCGTACGCCGCGCCCGCGCGGGCCGCCGACCTGTCCGGACTGCCGCCGGCCTACATCGCCACCGCGGAGTTCGACCCGAACCGCGACGAGGCCCTCGGCTACGGGCTGCGCCTGCTGCAGTCGGGCGTGCAGGTCGAACTGCACCAGTGGCCCGGCACCTTCCACGGGTCGCAGGCGATCCTCTCCGCCGAGATCTCGCAGCGGCAGAACGCCGAACTCGGTGCCGTACTGCGCCGTGCGCTGGCCGACTGAGCCGTGCCGGCCCGAACCCCCGGCCGTACCCGTTGACCGTACTCCCCGACCTGAAAGGACGGACGTCTTGAAGATCCGAATGGTGCTGTGCGGAAGCGCGGCCGCGCTGAGTCTCTGCGCGGGCACGGCGGCCGCCGTGCCCGTGTCCGCCGGCAGTACCGGCCCGGCCGCTCCCGACCGCGCGGCGCTGCAGTCCGCGCTGGACGGTGTCCACCGCGCAGGAATCCCCGGGGTGTTCGCCGAGGTGCGCGACTCCGGCCGGACCTGGCGCGGCGCCTCCGGGGTCGCCGACGTCCGGACGGGCCGCCCGGTCACGCCCGACATGCGGCACCGCGTCGGCAGTGTCACCAAGACCTTCACCGCCGCCGCGGTCATGCAGCAGGTCGAGCAGGGCCGGATCGGCCTCGACGCGCCGATCGGCGACTACCTGCCGGAGCTGGTGCCGGGAGAACGCGGCAGGCGGATCACCGTCCGGATGCTGCTCAACCACACCAGCGGCATCCCCGACCACATCCGCTACGCCTTCCCGTCCCTGACGGCGCAGCCCGTCTCCGCCGACAGCCTGGACGAGAACCGCTTCCGGCACTTCCGCCCCGCCGAACTGATCGAGCTGGGGCTCTCCGCCCCGCCGACCGGCGAACCGGGCGGCCCGACCGGGGTGTACTCCAACACCAACTACCTGCTCCTCGGCCAACTCCTGGAGCGGGTGACCGGCACACCGGCCGAGGAGTACATCACCCGCAACGTCATCGAGCGCGCGGGCCTGAGGCACACCGGGTTCCCGACCGGGCCGCGCATCGAGGGGCCGCACTCGCGGATGTACGAGGCGCTGTTCGGCGTGCTCGACCCGCCGCGCGACTACAGCGTCTACGACATGTCCTGGGTGACGACCGGGGCCGGACTGGTGTCCACCATGGAGGACCTCAACCGCTTCTACGGCCGGCTGCTCGACGGCGGGATCGTCGGCCGGTCCTCGCTGGAGCAGATGCAGCGGACGATCCCGGTCCTGGCCCTGGACGGCACGACGGTCCAGTACGGTTTCGGGCTGCACCGGGTCGACATCCCGGGGTGCGGCACCTTCTGGGGCCACGACGGCACGGTCTGGGGGGCCGGGACGATGTCCCTGACCCGGGCCGACGGCCGGCGCCGGATGTCCGTCGCGATCAACCTCATGCGGTGGGGCGCACCGGACTCCTCGGGCAAGCCGCACCCCGTCGACGAGGCGCTGACGGCGCTGTACCACCAGGCCCTGTGCGGGGAGACCCCGTAGGGACACCGCCGGGGGCACCACCCAGGGGCGGTTCCGCGCCCCTGGGGGTTGACCCTTGATGCAGGGTCAGATGTTCGACCGTACGTCATGTTCACGGCGGATTCGATTCACTTCGTGCTCCTATCTTCACACCGCCCGGGCGATCCCCGGGTGTGCGCCACGGCCGCAACCCGCCGGGCGCGCCGATGTGTCGAGGAGACACCCTGATGCAGCGCAGGGCCTTGAAGGCCGCCACCGTGCTGGCACTCTCGGGCAGCCTGGTCGGCGGTGCGGCGGTCACCGCCCACTCCGAGCCGGCCGAGCAGAGCGAGCGGCACGCGGAGATCCGCAACGTCATCTACCTGCTCGGCGACGGCATGGGCCGCACGCACGTCACCGCCGGCCGCGAGCGCTACTACGGCGCGGCCGGCCGGCTGAACATGGAGAAGCTGCCCTTCACCGGCGCCGTCGCCACGTACGCCGTCGAGAAGGACAGCACCCGTCCCGCCCTGGTCACCGACTCGGCCAGCTCCGCCACCGCCTGGTCCTCCGGCGTGAAGACCTACAACGCGGCGATCGGCGTCGACGCGTACGAGAAGAAGGTCGCCACGCTGATGGAGCAGGCCAAGGCGGCCGGCTTCGCCACCGGCAACGTCTCCACCGCGGAGATCACTGACGCCACCCCGGCCGCCCAGTTCAGCCACGCCCTGCTGCGCGGCTGCCAGGGCCCGGTCTACACCGACGCCGCCTGCCTCCCGAAGAAGGCCGACGGCACGTACGAGTCCGCCCCGGCCGACCGCACGCTGATCACCCCGATCGCCGAGCAGATCGCCCGCAACGGCACCGCCGACGTCGTCCTCGGCGGCGGCCTCGCCCGCTTCGAGCCCGACGACCAGAAGGCGCTCCAGGCCCAGGGCTACCAGGTGCTCGGCAGCTTCGGCGACCCGGCACTGCCCGCGCAGACCGCGGCCAGCCAGAAGGCCGCCACCAAGGCCGACCTCGCCGCCGCCAAGGGCCGCAAGGTCGTCGGCCTGTTCAACCGCGGCAACCTGACGGTCGAGCAGGCCAAGGCCGGCCTGCCCGCCGACGCCCCGCAGCGCCAGGAGCCCACCCTCGCCGAGATGACGAACAAGGCCGTCTCGCTGCTCGGCAAGAACAACCGCAAGGGCTTCTTCCTGCAGGTCGAGGGCGCGCTGATCGACAAGCGCTCGCACGCCAACGACGCCGCGCAGACCCTCGGCGAGGTCAAGGCCTTCGACGACGCGGTCGCCGCCGCCGTGGACTTCGCCAAGCGCGACGGCCACACCCTCGTGATCGTCACCGCCGACCACGAGTGCGCCGGCTTCAACATCATCGAGAAGGGCTCCTACGCCAACGCCGAGGCGGCCGCCCCGCCGGCCAACACCGACGGCGGCAACACCGCCAACAACAGCACCCCGAGCCGTTCCACCAGCGGCGCCAAGGACCCGGCCCGCTCCAGCGGCATCGTCAACGGCGCCGGCGCCAAGGACCCGAAGAACTTCGCCCCGGCGACGTTCCGAACCCCGGACGACCCGGCCGGCGTCACCGACGGCAGCGCCGACGCCAGCCTCTGGCTGACCTACCTGTCGGGCAACCACACCGGCGCCGACGTGCCGATCTTCGCCTACGGCCCGGGCGGCCAGCGGTTCGCCGCCAGCCAGGACAACACCGAGCTCTACGGCAAGATGTACGCCGCGCTCTTCCGCAAGGCACCGCGGCACTGACCCGCACGGCCTCGCGCCGAGGGCCCCGGCCCGCGGCGCGCGGCCCACGGCGGGGCCGGGAGGAAGACACCCCCGGCCCCGCCGGCACCCGCCCCACCGACACCCGACACCGCCGTGCCGACCCCAGGAGCACCATGAAGGCCCGTCCGCCCGTCCGCCCCGCCACGGCCGTCCTGCTCTCGGCACTGCTGCTCGGCGCGCTCGCCGGCTGCTCCGGCGCACCGGCCGCCGACCCGCAGCCCGCCCCCGTCCCCTCGCTCTCGCTGCCCGCCCCCAAGCGGGCCGCCGCCCCCGCCGCCGTCCTGAGCGCACCGCCCGGCCCCGGCGAGGTCAGGATCGAGGACGGCCCGTTCACCGACCGCGTCCGCCTCACCGGCCTGCGGCTCGACGGCGGCAGGGCCGTCACCGGCCACCTCGCCGTCACCTCCGACGTCAGCGACGTCCTCGCCCTCGAACTCCGCGCCGCCTTCTACGACGCGCACGGCGCCCTCGTCGGCACCGGCGCCTTCCACTACCAGGAGGAGGACGAGTCCTCCGGCCGCCACGACGGCCCCCGCGCCAGCGGCGACGGCATCGACATCACCGTCCCCGCGGAGAAGCTCACCGGCACCCCGAGCGGGGCCGTCCTCACGCTGCCCGTCCTGGTCAACGAGTAGCCGCCCGGCCCGGCGCTCGGTTGATCGCCACCGGCCCACGGGCCATGCTGGAGGGTGCACGCGTGGAAGCCCGGTCCGCGGGGACGACCGGCGGGGGCTTCGGCGACGGCGGGAAGAGCATCGATGCACGAAACAGCCGACGCACCGGAGAGCTGGCATCCCTCCCCGGCGGGGACGGCTGCGGCCGTCGTCGGCCCGGACGGCGTGCTGACCGCCTGGAGCCCCGGCGCGCAGCACCTGCTCGGCCACCGCCCGGACGAGGTCCTCGGCCGCCCCGCCGCCGACCTGCTCGCCGCACCGCCGCCCCCCGCCGCCCGCAGCCGCATCGAGGACGGCGCGGAGTGGAGCGGCCGGATCGCCCTGCGCCACCGCGACGGCCGGACCGTCCACGCCGACCTCCGAGCCACCCCCCTGCACACCGCCGGCACCGCGCCCGCCTGGGCCGTCACCGCCTCCCCGGCGGCCGCCGACGGCGCCGCCGGCGCGCAGCAGCTCCGCGAATGGGCCTTCGCCCAGCTGCCCATCGCCGTCGGCGTCTACGACCGGGACACCCGCCTGGTCGGCGCCAACGACGAAGTGCTGCGGATCATGGGCGAGGTCGACGAACCCCTCGGCCGGCTCATGGCGGACGTCGTCGGCCGCTGCTCCGGACTGCCCCACGACCGGCTCCGCGACCTGATGGGCCACGTCCTCACCGCCGGCGAGACCGTCCGCGCCGAGAACTTCGTCCGCACCCCCGGCGAGGCCGGCGCCCAGGCCTGGACGACCGTCCTCTACCCGCTCAAGAGCCCCGACGGCGGCGTCCGCGGCGTCGCCATCGGCGGACTCGACACCACCGACCAGTACCGGGCCCGGCAGCGGCTCGCCGTCGTCAGCGCGGCCGGCGTCCGCATCGGCACCACCCTCGACGTCACCCGCACCGCCCAGGAACTCGCCGACGTCGCCACCGAGCGGTTCGCCGACTTCGTCAGCGTCGACCTGCTCGACGGCGTCTTCCACGGCACCGAGGCCTTCCACGGCAGCGAGCACGGCCCGCACCCCGCCCTCGGGCCGCCCGTCTTCCGCCGGGCCGCCGAACAGTCCGTCCTCGAGGGCTGCCCCGAGTCCGCCGTCCCGCACGGCCAGACCGACCACCTGCCCGCCGACTCCCCGATGTCCCGCGCCCTCGTCACCGGACGGCCCTCACGGCACCACATCGACGACCCCGACGTCCGGCGCTGGCTCGCCGTCGACCCCCTCCGGGCCCGGCGCGCCGCCGAGGCCGGCAGCCACTCGATGATCGTCGCCCCGCTGCTCGCCCGCGGCACCACCCTCGGCATAGTCCTCTACGTCCGGCACCGCACCGACCAGGACTTCGACGCCGACGACCTGCTCCTCGCCGAGGAGATCACCGCCCGGGCCGCCCTCAGCATCGACAACGCCCGCCGCTACACCTTCGAACGCAACACCGCCCTCGCCCTCCAGCGCAGCATGATGCCGCACCGCGCCCCCCGGCAGGCCGCCGTCGAGGTCGCCTCCCGCTACCTGCCGGCCGGCCCGCAGGCCGGCGTCGGCGGCGACTGGTTCGACGTCATCCCGCTCTCCGGTGCCCGCGTCGCCCTCGTCGTCGGCGACGTCGTCGGCCACGGCATCCAGGCCTCCGCCACCATGGGCCGGCTGCGCACCGCCGTCCGCACCCTCGCCGACGTCGACATCCCGCCCGACGAACTCCTCACCCACCTCGACGACCTCGTCCTGCGGCTCGACCGGGAGGCCGACCCGCGCACCGCCGAGGCCGGCGGCCGCGAGGCCAGCGACATCGGCGCCACCTGCCTCTACGCCGTCTACGACCCGGTCGCCCGCCGCTGCACCCTCGCCCGGGCCGGCCATCCCGGGCCGGCCGTCGTCCGCCCCGGCGGCGCCGTCCACTTCCCCGAACTGCCCGCCGGGCCACCGCTCGGACTCGGCGGCCTGCCCTTCGAATCCGCCGAACTCGACCTGCCCGAGGGCAGCGTCCTCGCCCTCTTCACCGACGGCCTGGTCGAATCCCTCGACCACGACGTCGACAACGGCATCGACCGGCTCACCCGCGCGCTCGCCCGCGGTGGGCCCTCCCTCGAGCAGACCTGCGACGACATCCTGAAACTGCTGCTCCCGGAGACCCCCTCCGACGACATCGCCCTGCTGCTCGCCCGCACCCGCGCCCTCGACGCCTCCCAGGTGGCCACCTGGGACGTTCCCCCCGACCCCGCCGCCGTCTCCCACGCCCGCCGGCTCGCCGCCCGGCAACTCGCCGCCTGGGGGCTGGGCACCGCCACCTTCGTCACCGAACTCGTCGTCAGCGAACTGGTCACCAACGCCATCCGCTACGGGCGCCCGCCCATCGAACTGCGGCTCATCCACGACAGCAGCCTCATCTGCGAGGTCTCCGACATGAGCAGCACCGCCCCCCACCTGCGGCGCGCCCGCACCTTCGACGAAGGCGGCCGCGGCCTCCTGCTGGTCGCCCAGCTGACCCAGGGCTGGGGGACCCGGCACACGCCCTTCGGAAAGACCATCTGGACCGAGCAGACACTCCCCGCGGGGTAAAGGGGCCGACCCCTCGGTGTGGCCGCCGAGTGCCGTGTCCGAAATCCGCCGGTCGGCGGGGGTGGGGAGACGGCACAGTGGAGGTCGGCGGCCGGATGCACCCAGGGTGCGGGGCTGCCGGGAGGATCGGAGAGGAACGGGAACATGACGCTGTACACCACTGTCGACAGCCCGGTCGGCGCGCTGCTGCTGGTCGGGGAGGAGTCGGCGACCGCGGCGGGCGGCGTTGCGCTGGCCTCGGTGTCGCTGCCGGGGCAGAAGCGCGGTGCGGTCGTCCAGGAGGGCTGGCGGCGGGACGACACGGCCTTCGGCGAGATCTCCGCCCAGCTGCGCGCCTACTTCGCGGGTGAGGCGACCGGCTTCGACGTGGAGTGCACCCCCCGCGGCACCGACTTCCAACGCCGGGTGTGGGCCGCCCTGGACGCCGTCCCGTACGGGACCACGACGACCTACACCGCGATCGCGGCGGCGGCCGGCTCGCCCGGCGCGATGCGTGCGGTCGGCGCCGCGATCGGGGCCAACCCGCTGCTGATCGTCCGGCCCTGCCACCGCGTGGTCGGCGCCGACGGCTCCCTCACCGGCTACGCGGGCGGCCTCCCCGCCAAGCAGCACCTGCTCGCCCACGAGGGCACCCGGCCCGCCGGCTGAGGCGGCAACGCGGGTCGTTCCGGGGCGCGCTGACGGTCGGACGGTTCCGCGGCCGTCTGGCAGGATGGCCCGCGATGACTGGGACACCGATGACCGAGACGGAGTGCGTGGAGTGCGGGGGGACGGTCGCCCCCGACGGCCGGTGCTGGGACTGCGGTGCGCAGCAGCCGGAGTTCAGGTCGCGGGTGGAGCTGGTCGCGGACGGCGGGGCCGCGGGGGTGTGCGACCGCGGCAGGCACCGCGGGGTGAACGCGGACGCCATGGCGCTGACCGGGGTGGGGCCTTGGACGATCGGGGTGGTCTGCGACGGGGTGTCGATGGCGCCGCGGGCCGAACGGGCGGCCCGGGTGGCGGCCGAGGTCGGGGCGTCGGCGCTGGCCGCCCGGCTGGCGGAGGGCGTCCTGCCGGAGACCGCGCTCGCCGAGGCGGTGGTCCGCGCGGGCCGGGCGGTGAGCGCGCTCGCCGCCTCACCGGACGCCGCCCCGGCCTGCACCCTGGTCGCGGGCATCAGCGGGCCGGAGGGCATCTGGAGCGCCTGGGTCGGCGACAGCCGGGCGTACTGGCTGCCCGACGAGGGTCCGGGGATGGCGCTCACCGAGGACGACAGCGGCGAACTCGGCGTCCTTGCCGCCTGGTTGGGCGCCGATGCGGGCGAGCCGGTACCGAGGGTGCGCAGCTACCGGCCGCCGGTGCCCGGCAGGCTGCTGCTGTGCACGGACGGACTGTCGCGCTACCTGCCCACCGTCGGCGAACTCCGGGACGCGGCCGGCCCCCGGCCGGACGCCCGCCCCGGGCGAGGCCTGCTGCCCGCCGCCCGCGCGCTGGTGGAACACGCCCTGGCCGCCGGCGGCCAGGACAACGTCACCGCCCTGCTCCTCCCGGTCGCGGCCGCCGCGCCGGCCCGGCCCGCGGCGCCGGGTCCGTCCTGAGCGGAGTCCCGGCGGTTCAGGGTCGGCGGGCGGCGGCCAGCCCGACGACCAGCCGGGCCGTGCCGGCCGGATCGACGATCTGGTGCAGATGGGCGCCGGGCAGGTGCGCCACCCGCCAGCCGCGGTCGCGTGCTTCGGCGGCCACGTCCTCGTACGGGGGGCCGAACAGCAGGTAGGAGCACGGGTGGTCGTCCCAGCCCGCGGGGACGGGGATCCGTTGCTCGTAGTAGGAGAGCGGCAGTGCGGGCTGCTCCTCGGTGACCGTCCGCCGCAGCTGCGGATCGGGGAACATCGGGGCGACGTCCCCTCGTCCCACCAGTCCGTCCAGCGGGGGAGCCGGCCGTCGACGGCCATGGTGCGCAGGACGTCCAGCCGTTCGGGCGGGGCCACCGGGGTGGGCCCGACCCGGGCCGGCAGCGCGGCGTCGACGAAGACCGAGGCGGCGACCGGACGGTCGAGGCCCGCCCGGATCACCGGCAGGAACAGGCCTGCATTGCTGTGGGCCACCAGGACCACCGGCACATCGGCGGGGACGCCCGTGAGACCGTCGCGGACCGCGTCGACGATCCGGGGCCAGTACAACGGGCCGCCCTCGGCGACGTGCAGCAGCGACGGGACGTGCACCGGGCGCCCTGCCGCGGCCAGTTGCCCGGCCACCGGCCGCCAGGTGGCCGGGCCGACGGACGGACTGTGGACCAGGACGAAGACCGGCTGCTGCATGGCAGCATCCTGGCGGCGCGCCCGGCCCGCGGCCACCGGATCTGCGGAGGGCGAACGTCCCGCAGGGGCGGGGAATCCGGTTGCCCGGGCCCGGCGCCGGTGGTCGAATCGCACGGTGCCGAACCACCGTGAGACCGAGCGCATGCTGATCCGCCCCTTCACCGAGGCCGACCTCGACGACCTCGCGGCCCTGCACGGCGACCCCGGGGTGATGCGCCGGATCGACGACGGCCGCCCCGTCCCGCGCGCCGTCACGGAGCACGACACGCTGCCCGCCCTGCTCCGCGAGTACCGCGAACTCCCGGCCGGGGCGGGCTGTTTCGCGGCGGTCGCGAGGTCGACCGGCGGCTTCCTCGGGTGGTTCTCGCTGCGCCCGGCGGCCAGCCGCGGCCTGGCCGGCGGAACGGAGCTCGGCTACCGGCTGCGGCCCGCCTGCTGGGGGCGAGGACTCGCCACCGAGGGGGCGCGGGCGATGGTCGGCTCGGCCTTCCGCGACCTGGGGGCCGAGCGGGTGGTGGCCACCACGATGACGGTCAACACCGCCTCCCGCCGGGTGCTGGAGAAGGCCGGGCTGGTGCTCGTCCGGACGTTCTTCGAGGAGTGGCCGGAGTACATCGAGGGTGCCGAGCACGGTGATGTGGAGTACGCGCTGACGCGGCAGGAGTGGGCCCGCCGGGAGGGCCCGGTCAGCAGTAGGTGATCGGGCGGCCGGTGCGGAGCACGTACTGGGCGGCGCGCAGGTGGACGGCGGTGTGGAAGGCGGCGGACAGGTCCTCGCTCCACGGGCCCGGGCGGGTCCCGGCCAGGGCGGCGGCCGGGCCGTCCAGGAACCAGGAGGTGATCCGGAGGTTGCTGCTCGCCGTGGGGGTCTCGGGCGGCAGCCCGATCGCCGCGGCCAGCCGCTCGGCGGCGGCGAGCGAGGCGGGGGCGCCGGCGATCACGGTCTCGTCGTCGAAGGCGCAGCCGATCGGCAGCGTGACGGGCGCTTCGAGGGGGACGGGCACCAGGACCGTCCAGTCGTGGAGCGCCGCGGTCTCGGCGGGGGAGAGGTGCGCCTCGCACAGTCGGACGAAGCCCTCGACGGGCGGGCTCATCTTCTCCTCGAAGTCCGTGCCGGTGCGCGGGCCGACGCCGGGCGCCGAGGGTGCGGGGCGGTACGGGGGAAGGCCGCGCCGGAGGAGTTCGGCGTCCAGTGCGGTGGCGGTCCCGGCCCAGCCGCCCTCGTGGCTGCCGAACCAGTCCGCCGTCCCGATGTCGACCAGGTAGATGCCCATGGCCGGGACGGTAGGGCCCGCCACTGACAGGGCGGACCCGGAACGGAGCCCCGCAGCACCGCCCGGAGGGCCGCCGCGGCACCGCTGAGCAGCCGGAACACCACCGTGCGCAGTCGGTGTGACCCAGGCCATCCGGGAGGCGCCGACCGGGGTGCCGGATGCTCGCGGGGTGTCGGCGGGCCTTCACCGAGCGCCGACAATGTGCCCCGCCTCACGCCGGAATCCGGGTGGCGCCGGTCACATCGGCGGGCCTCCGGCGGTCCTCGGGCCCGTGCCTTCGGGGTTCTCCGAAGCCGGATACCCGCGGTAACGGTGTCCTGACCTGCTGGTTTGTGGTCGAACCTTGTTTCGTGGGTGGTGGGTCCCTACCTTCGAAACCAGTGCGGCGGACCGCCTGGC